>DATCFS010000250.1:0-8402 GCA_036509375.1 Acidimicrobiales bacterium | reverse complement strand
CGCTCGTCAAAGTCGACTCCTCTTGACAGAACCCAGGTGCAAAGATCCAGCCGCCCGTACTCTCGGGACACGGTCTCGAGGCGTCGGATCAGATTGTTCATGGCACGTCCACCTTGGCAATGCTCCACAAGACCGTCGGCGAGTTCGTGGTCGTGACGAGCAGAGGGACCAAGCGGACACGTTTGCAAATCGTCGGTACCGCAACGATGCCCGCCTTCGGACAGAGCGGCGGTTCCCATCTCGAAATGGGGACTGGTGCGGTATTGCAGTACAAACTGATCCCACTATTCAAGCGCGACATCTTCGACCTACCGGAGGGACCGAATGCGATACTTATGCGCTACAAACCAGGCGTCACGGCCTCGCAAGGAGCTAAATCAATAGTGCACGCAGTGGAGGTGGCCGGCGGGGGCACGGCGCCGGGCAACTTGGTTCAAACTGTCGAACGACCGGCACAAATCGTTGACTATCGCTCACTCGGTGACACGCCGATTGAGTTGGGAGTGGTGCTTTCGTTCGGCACACTCGTCGCGCTCGGACTCACCTTGTTGTCGTCGGTCAGGCGCCGGCGTCGAGACATCGCACTCTTGAAGGCCCTCGGGTTTTACCGACGCCAGATCGTGGCGACCATTGCCGTTCAGTCAACGATTGCCGTCGGACTGGGAGCAATTATTGGGCTCCCGATAGGAATTCTTGTTGGAAGGTTCCTCTGGATACTCTTCGCCAATTCTCTGCACGCAGTGCCCCAAGTAGTCGTGCCAACCTCACTACTGTTCGTCGTTGCGTTGAGGCTCTCGTATTAGCAAACATCATCGCCGCGCTGCCAGCCCGCCTGGCTTCGCGTACACCGCCCGCGATTCTCCTTCGCGCCGAGTGAGGGCACGACCACGACGGCGCTCGACCATCGAATCGTGGCGGAACACCGGGTGGCCTCGCTGTGAGACCGAACATCCGAAGTTCGACCAGATCTTTTACCTAGTAGATCCGACTCGAATGCTGGTTCTCGGTCACTAACCTTGTTATCCCGTGACTATTCTCGTCGACCTTCAAGAGGTCACTCTCGAAGGCGCTGATCGAACTCTTTTGGAGAGTCTGTCGTTGACCATCTCCTCGGGAGATCGCATCGGCGTGGTGGGCATCAATGGAGTTGGCAAGACGACGCTGCTCAGGATCATCGCGGGGACACTCGGTCCGGACTCAGGCACAATCCGCCGTGGCCGTGACGCGCACGTCGGTTTTTTGGAACAGATTCCCACGTTGCCCTCGGGGACGGTGCGAGGGACGCTGGGCAGCGGCTGGAAAGTGGACGCCGCACTAGACCGCCTCGGGATGCTCGGCGACGCCGATGTCGACACGAAGAACCTCTCCGGTGGCCAGCTCAAGCGCGTTGCGCTCGCTCGCGTCTTCAGCAAGGACCTCGACGTACTCATTCTCGACGAGCCAACCAACCACTTAGATCTCAACGCTATCCAATGGCTCGAACAGCAAATCAAGAGCTTCAAAGGCGCCGTCGTCCTCGTGAGTCACGATCGATTCCTCCTCGATCAGGTCACCACGCGGATGGTAGAGATCGACCGAGGTCGGACGTACGTTCACGCCGGTGGCTATTCCCAACTCCTCGAGGCACAGGCAGAACGCGAAGTGCACGCGGCGACGGCCGAGCAGATTCGTCGGAATCTCGCGAGAACTGAGTTGGCATGGCTTCGCCGAGGCGTCAAAGCTCGCGCCACGAAACCCCAAGCCCGACTCGACGCCGCCAAGCGTCTCCTGGCGACTCGTCCGGAAGCGGCCGCGCGAGTCGGAACTCTCGATCTCGCAACCAACGTCCCGCGACTCGGCAACACGGTCATAAAGGCGCATCAAGTTTCCTTCGCGTACGAGGGTGAAGAGCCAGTCCTTCACGACGTCACCCTCGACCTCGGCCCCGGAGAGCGAGTCGGCTTTGTCGGGCCCAATGGAGCCGGTAAGTCGACGTTCATCAATCTTCTCGCCCAACTCCTCGCACCCTCGAAGGGAACAGTGAAACGCGGACCCACGGTCGTGGCTTCGTATCTCGAACAGAGCGGAGGCGGCTTTGACCTAGAAGCGACGGTGCAAGAGCTCGTCGCCGGGCCGCGGGGTATTCCCGGTTCACCTGACGATGTCGCGCTCATGAAGCGGTTTTGGTTCACCGGGGCCCTGCCCATGACGAAAGCTAAGGACCTCTCGGGTGGCGAACGGAGGCGGCTGCAGTTACTTTTGGCCCTTTCGTTGCGACCGAACGTCTTGTTCCTTGACGAACCCACCAACGATCTCGACCTCGAAACCATTCGACTCGTTGAGGAGTTCTTGAGTCAGTGGCCCGGAACACTCGTGGTTGTTTCGCATGATCGCACGTTCCTCAGTCGTACAACCGACCGACTTGTCGAAGTACGAAGCGACGGAACAATTGTGGAAGTTCCCGGCGGCATCGACGCGTGGATTGAGCGATCGACCAACGGCCTCTCTAGTTCGCCATCGTCCTCCGCGAACACGACGTCCACATCGTCGCTCCCGAGCGGACGCCAAATTCGAGACGCCGAAAAGGACATTGCGCGACTCGAGCGACGTCGTAGCGCGATCACGCAAAAGATTCTGGCCTCGACCGACCACGCCGAGCAGGCGAGATTGGGCTCGGAATTGGCCCAACTGTTAACTGAGTTGAACGCGGCCGAAGAACGTTGGCTGGCCCTAGTGGAGTAACCGAGACTCGATTGTTCAATTGGTCTCGGCGAGCCACCGGAAGGATTCGAACTTGCGCTCACGGTGTTGCGAACCCGCGATCTCCCCCGCACTTACCCGGTGAGAACTATGGGAGCACCGCTCGTGACCACCATGGTGTGTTCGAACTGCGCAACGAGACTGCCGTCACTCGTGCGGAGCGTCCATCCGTCGGAGTCGTCGATGACGAAGTCTGCAGATACTGATAGAAACGGCTCCACCGCGAGCACCATTCCTTCGCGCAGGACGAAGCGTTGACGATCATCGAAGCTTGGTACAGAAGGATCTTCGTGAAGTCCTCGTCCGATGCCGTGCCCATAGAGATTCCGAATCACTCGAAAGCCGTGGCGACGCGCTCGGGCTTCAACCGCCCGACCAATGTCGCGAAGTCTGTTACCGGCGCGTGCGGCGGTCATTGCGTCGCGCTGTGCGAAGCACGTCGCGTCCACGAGACGCTGGGCGATGACCCGAACAACTCCGACTGGTGTGCTGACTCCGGTGTCAGAGAAATAGCCGTCGAGCTCCGCAGAAACGTCGATGTTAACGAGGTCACCTTCGCGCAAACGGCGAGCGAGGGACGGTATTCCATGTGCGGCTTCGTCGTTGACGCTGACACACGTGGATCCGGGAAAGTTATACGTCACTCGAGGAGCAGATCGAGCACCGTGACGGCGGAATGTCTCGCGTCCGATGGCGTCAAGTTCTCCGGTCGTGACGCCCGGCTTCACGGCCTCCACCATTGCGTCGCGAGCCTCGGCGACAACTCGTCCCGCCCTTGATAACCCATCAAGTTCTTCGTCACTGTCAATTGTCATCTTGAAATCCTCCATCGCGAGATTGGTGCCCCCGGCAGGATTCGAACCTGCGCACACGGTTTAGGAAACCGATGCTCTATCCCCTGAGCTACGGGAGCATTGCTGGCTTTCGTGACGCTTGCAAAGGTAGTGCTCGCTTCAGCACATCCTCAGCACAACATCGACGGAAAGCCGCACAACAAACTGCACACCACTATTCAACCATGACGGGCTGGTTTCAACGCTTTTTGGAGATTCAGAACTCCCTCGTCGGCCAATCTGTCAATCAAGCCAACATTCCGGGGCGATGTGAACTTGGTCGTCAGCGCGTGTCGCTACGTTCGCGCTGACATGGTGATGAAATCACGCGCCCACGTGGGTTCGAAGAACGTCTGGGGACCTTGCTCGAATGACGCAATCAACTTGCTCCCGTTAGAGGGCGAAGCGAAGCCATTCGTGGTGATCGGATCGAAGGTGGAAAAGTCGGGCCAGTAAGGATTGATGTCGAGTTCCATGCCACGCACAACGCGGGCACGCACGAGCAAGTGTGCCAGTTGGAATGGGCTGAGCGCCGGACCCGTCACGTAGACCAGCGCCCCGTTGGAAGTAATACCCACGCCAGACCTCCACTGATGTTCAACGCCGGGAACTGACTTCGCGCACGAGTAGACGCCGCACGTCGCTCCCCACGCCTCCCAATTCGCGCTCGCCGCCAACGCGGTCAGACGCCCGTTCGCGACGAGCGGCACCAAGTTCTGACGAACGCTCACGACGCGTGCGGTCATTGAAACATCGCTGCCCCAGGCGCCAATATTGACGCTCCCGTTGGCGTAGATCACAAATGACGCCGCTCTCTCTCGCAAGGGACGGATCACGCGACCCTCGGCGTAGTACCCGCCGTGGGCCGCGTTCATTATGAAACCGCCATTGAATGCGGCCACCAACGTCTTGGCGTAGGCCGGCTGCACTGGCGCCGTGAAGTGATAGGAAACGCCACCGGGACTCAAGGAACCGGAGTACAGCCGAGCGGAGAGGAGGCGCGTATCCATCCACGCAACACCGGCGACCTGCGATCCTCCGGGCGGGACCATCGTCGTCTCATAGACGACCCGCGTCCCGTCCACGGGCCGCCCACTCGCGCGCCATCTACCATCTCCCACGAAAGCCTTCGATCCAAAGGTTTTGAGGGTCGAAGGGATGGGCAACGGTGAGGACGAAATACCTTTCGCATGAGCCGAAATATCCCGGATCGGCGTCACAGTGCCCCACGATGGAAGAACGAGGAATGCACCAGCGAGCGACACAATGCTCGTCCAGCGAGTTTGCTGGCGTCGGAGCCGTAACGGTGTCACTTCTTCAGGTTAAACAATGACGGTACAGCCAAAAGAATGGGTTGTCGAAGGCACCTTAGAGGTCGACGAAATCTGCTTTCACTCAGATATCAATGAAAGTCTGAGAAGGATTCCACGTCGCAGAATTTGTCCGAGACCGCGAAGGGTGCGGCAACGTCATTCGACCAATGAGCGTGGATTCGAGCACGTGTGCCGATGACGCCATCAACTCGAGAATCAGTGGGAACCGCGTTCAACATGGAAATTTGGACCGAGCGCGACACGGTCACTTGGTATGTGCGGGACACGTCCCTGACCAAGTGAAATGAACGAGCGCCGGTTGCGGCGTACTTCGTTTGAGCGAATCGCGACCTTACGAAAGTTATGTGGAGGGACTGAAGAGTTTTGAGTGTACGAAGCGTAGACCCAACATGAGTGCACCTACGAAAACCACGGCGACGACAACGAAGGCGAACGCAGTACCTTGACCCACAATCACTCGCAGCATCATCCCCGCCGCAACCGTCGCCAGCACAATCTCCACCCCAGCACCGAGAGAGGCGCCATTTTGATGACGAACGAGCACGATAAGCCAGCCGATTGCAAGTCCGACAGCAAATGGCCACGTCGTCGACACAATGCCAGACAGACTCTCTCCGTGATGGTGATTGGAGCGGCCAATGGCAACGAAGGCTACGACGACGAGAACGTCAATTACAATCCAATGTCGTTTCACAGCGAACACTCGTCTCGTGCGATTCGCTCGATCGCAAGGCCACACCTGACGCGAGACGCACGCACGTTACGGGACCCCCTTCGACGCGATTTGACGAACGTTCCGTCCCTATCAAGCCACTGAGAAAGTTTCACGGCCCCGGGAGATATACCGTCCACTATTTGCCGACAGCTTCGGCCGTTCGCGCGGTCTCGTCCAAATAGCCGTCGAGCAGCGTCAAGAAAACCTGAAGGTCCAACGGCTTAGTCAGATAGTCCCTCGCGCCGGCCTCATCGAAGCGACGAATTTGTTCTTGCGACGCATCGGCCGACAGCATGACGACCGGAATATCCGACGTGCGTTCATCACTCTTCAGCTGCGCGAGTACATCGATGCCGGGTAGATCCGGCAAGTGCACGTCGAGGAGGATGAGATCGGGTCGATGTGATTCGGCGAGCGCGAATCCCTCACGTCCGAGCATCGTGGTGACGAGGCGGATATTTGGACGGTGAATTAAGAGTCGCTCGATGAGTCGCACATTGCCCACATTGTCTTCGATATAGAGAAGTGTCGTTTCGCGCGTCGAAGTCAACGATTCTTCGGCGCTCGACGTAAGGTCCAACGTATCGGTGTCGTTGAAGGACTGCGACGTTGTCGCGACGAGCAACTCCATCCAGAACGTCGAGCCCTCGCCCACCGTGCTGTCGACGCCTAAGGAACCGCCGAATGCTTCGACGAGACCCTTCGAAAGCGCCAAACCTAGTCCTGTTCCGTCGATACCTTTGGATTCGGCGTCGAGCCGGTCAAAAGGAGCAAACAGTCGATCGTGCAACTGCGGCGCGACGCCAGGTCCGGTATCGGTCACGCTCAGGCGCATGCGGCCTTCAAGTTCCCTGCTGGTCAACGTCACCGTGCCACCTAGGTGATTGAACTTGATGGCATTGGTGAGAAGGTTGACGAGCACCTGCTCGAGTCGATACGGGTCGGCGCGAACGCGAAAGTCCTCACCACATTGGTTGACAATCTCGATGCCGGATTCGCCGGCTTGCGGCAAAACAAACTCAACGCACGACGCGACCAAATCGTTGACTGAGACCAACTCGAGTTCCACCGCAATGCTCCCGGTTTCAACACGAGAAATGTCCAACACTTCGTTGATGAGTTCGAGCAAGTATCCACCGGACTTCACAATGTAGCCAAGGAGTTCGAGTTGATCGTTTGAGGTCATCTCCATCTGGAGAATCTGAGCGAAGCCCAGCACTGAGTTCAGCGGCGTGCGGAGTTCATGGCTCATTCGCGACATAAATTCGCTCTTGGCGACGTTCGCCAGTACAGCTTCGGCCTTGGCGTCCTCGAGGACCCGTTGGGCCTCCACCACCTTCGTGATGTCGCGCGAAATGATCACCGCTCCCGTCGGATTGCCCTGAGCGTCGCGAATCGAGCGGCCGCGCGATTCGATGGCGACCCATTGGCCGTTGGTGTGCAGGCCCCGGTAGCGCACGGTGATGACTTCGTTGTTCTCAAATCCGCGATTAAACGCGTCGATGACGTCGGCGTGGTCGTCGGGGTGCACGAAGTCGAGCGCGTACATCCCCTCGGTCGCCTCTTTCGAGAACGAAAAAAAACCTTCATTGGACGGACTCGCCTCCACGACAACGAGATTCTCGTCGAGCACGATGATGGAGTCGACGGCTGCATCAAAAATCGCTCGCGACTTGGCAATGCTGTCGGCGAGGGCGCTCATTGTCTCTTTGCGCAAGGTGATGTCGTGACCGACCGCGTAGTGGAATCCACCTTCTCGCCGGATCGTCCACTTCATCCATCGGAACGAACCGTCACGACACAGTTCTCGTAGCTCCATTTCCACTTCCGTTGGCGTCACACCGCCGACGGGATCGAATCCTCGCGTGACGTGCTCGAGGTCGTCGGGGTGGATGAGCCTTGTGTAGGACTGACCGATCAACTCATCAGTGTTCCATCCGAGAAGCTTGTTGAATGCAGCGTTGACGTGGATGAATTTGCCGTCCGCATCTACGACCGACATGAGGTCCGACGAACTCCAGAAGAACTGCTCGAAACTCACGGCACTGATGTCGTTATTGGGCACTTGAGACGACCGATCGCTCGCGCCAGAACCCACACGTCCAAGGAGGGGATTGATTCACGAGGAGAGTCTTGCACTTTTTGTATGGTCAATGATTGAGGGTGTGGTTGGTGCTGAACTTCTTGAATTTGAAGGAATCAAGGGGGCGGCGTCGGTGCAGGCGACAAGGTAACCGCGACGGCGTCGACGTTTCGGGGGTGGTGACAGGCGACGAAGCGACCGGGTTTCAGTTCAATGAACGCGGGCTTATCAGTCGTGCAAATGTCCGTCGCGACTGGGCACCTCGGGTGGAACGAACAGCCGCTCGGGCGGAGCGACGGATCGGGTACGTCGCCGGTGATCAAGATTCGTTCTCGTCGCGGCGCGTCGGTGTCGTTCAGTTCGGGCACCACCGACAGCAGCGCCTCGGTGTAGGGGTGCAGCGGCGTCTCGTAGAGCGCTTCGGCGTCACCCAGTTCAACGATCTCGCCGAGGTACATCACCCCCACGCGGTCCGACACGTGGCGTACGACGCCGAGGTCGTGCGCGATGAAGAGATAAGTGAGATTGAACTTCTCTTGGAGGTCGGCCATCAGGTTGAGGACTTGCGCCTGCACCGAGACGTCGAGCGCCGAGACCGGCTCATCGGCCACGACGAGCGAGGGGTTCAACGAGAGTGATCGCGCAATGCCGATGCGTTGGCGTTGACCGCCCGAGAACTCGTGTGGGTAGCGACGAAG
>DATCFS010000249.1:0-2803 GCA_036509375.1 Acidimicrobiales bacterium | reverse complement strand
GCTGCCGAGCACCCGACGAACACCCTTCATTCCACGATTGCCCACGACGACGAGGTCCGCCGAGATCTCGTCCGCCTTCTTGATCATGACGTCGGCGGCGTCGCCCTTGACGGCGTGGAGCACCGGTTCGAGCCCCTGTTTCTTCGCGATGAACGAAAGGACTTGGAGAAGATCATCGACGTCGCCCTCGACGGCGACGGGCTTGAACGAAGAGTCGGACGAGGCGCCGTAGGACTTGGCGCCGAACGCCGACACGATGTGCAGTTGACCCGACGACGTTTTAGCGATTTCGACCGCTGTCTCGACGGCGCGGCGGGCGGTCGGTGAATCGTCGGCTCCCACAAGGACAGTGTTGAACATGATTGACAGCCTCTCCTTCGTGGCACCAGTTCGCTCGCGTGGACGGCGATCCGAGTGCGCAGTTTCTAAAGACTAACGGTGACTGGTGCCCTGGTCCTACTCAAGCGGCCGTGTCGTTGGTCGCTTGCTCAAGTCGATTGAGCATGGTCGTGGCGCCGATCTGGACGAAGATGTCTCGCGCTTCTTTGGCGACCGTCGCGCTGGGGTGGTTGGCACCCAGCACGAGTACGAGGTCGAGCTCGCTCAAGGCGAGGTCGAGAACGCTGTCAACGTTGCGCCACTGATCGATTGCGTCGACGTAGATGTCCGCCGCCTCGTCGACGCGACCTTCAAGAGCGGCTAGCCCCGCTTCGGTGGTGCGGCGCTGCGCTGCCGACGCCCGCCCGCGAAGTCGTTGCATCGCTGAGAGCAACTCTCTGAGATCGTCGGTCCGTCCGAGCCAGAGCGCGGCCCGAGCGGCGATACCTAAGGCGGCCGTGCTGTTAATACCCATCGGATCAAGCTCGATGGCGTGCTTCGCGTCTCGATGGGCACTGGGTAAGTCGTTCGTGGCGAGAGACGTGAAGGCCATCGAGGTGAGGCGCGTGGTCTCTGAAGCCAACTGGGTGTCACCGTCGCCTCCCGACACCTCGACCTCTTTAAGACCGAGCGCGAGTAGTTCGTGGGCGTGCGCGGAGTCACCACTCATGGCGACCAGTACTGCTTCTAGGCCGTAGAGCCACTCCTTGTGCCAAGGTACAAGTTCACGTTGCTTGAGTTCCTCGAAAGCAGTGCGCGTCTCGTTCCAAAGTCCGAGATAGAGCGAGGTCTCGGCAATGTTCAAGAGGTTCGTGATCTCGATGCCACGTCGGCCTCCCCGGCGCGCGAGTTCCACTGCTTCGGCTGCCGTGATGAGCATGGAGCGAGGGTCATCGGGCAACATGTAGAGGCTCAGCCCCGTGCGGGCACGGGCCTGTTCGAAGAGGGCGCCCGCTTCATCGGCGATAGCTGCCATCCCTCGACCCAACATGACGGCTTCCCTGTGTCGCCCGAGGGTGAACAGTGCCAACGATCGCGCGCCGATGGCGCTCGCCAAAAGGACGCTGTCGTCCAGCTCTTCGGCCAGGCTGAGAGCTATCTCGCACCACTCAAGAGCACGCTTCACTTCGGAGCCGTGACACAGCACCCCCGCGATCGTGTCGGCGAGACGGGCCCGAACGAGGGTGTCCCCGTTGCCGACGAGTTCGTACGCCCGCTCGCACCGCTCCACGGCTTCGCTGGCGCGACCGAGAAAAGAGAGTTGTTGACCGACCAGCGCTATGGCGCCACTCGCGGCGTTGACGTCTCCGAGTGATTCGTAGATCGCGATTGCCTGCTCGAGGTAGGCAACGCACTGCTGGGTCTGCTGGAGTCGGCTGGCAGATTCGCTCGCGCGTTGCAGGAGTGTCGCTCTCTGCCGATCGTCGACCGTAAGTTCGAGGGCTTGCGTGAAGAAGACGGCGGCTTGCTCGGGCGAACCGAGTGAGAGGGCACGTTGACCCGCTCGATCCAGCCATTCGAGCACGAGTGGAACGAGTTGGTCATTGTTAGGCTCTTCGGGCGTCGCTCGGTAGGCCTCGAGGTAATGCGCGGCGACGATGCCAACCAATTCTTCGTCGTGCAATGACTCCGTGTAGCGCGCGATCGCGAGGTGTTTCGCCCTACGGTCCCGACGTGCCAACGTGCCGACGGCGACTTCACGGATCACGCCTTGGACGAAGCCGTACTGTCCACGCTCCGGCGAGCGCGGATCGTTGTCGGCAAAGACGTACTCTTTGCGAACGAGGTCGCGCAGTTCGATCTCGAGTTCTTCCGCGCTTGCGCCATTGACGACACGCAGACTCTCGATCGAGAACGTGGATCCCACCACCCCCGCGTCCTGCAGCAGCACGCGTTGGCGAGATGGTAAAGAATCGAGTCGCGAAGCGATGAGCGCGTGCAGCGTCTCTGGGATCTCGAGCGTGCTGAAGTCGCCCTCCACGCGGTAACCACCGTCGTCTTGGACCAGCACGCCTCGGTCGACGAGCATTCGAATGGTTTCCACCGCGTACAGCGGCACGCCTTCGGCGCGCGCGAGCACCTGGTCGGCCACAGTCCCGGGGAGTCCGTGCACGAAACCGTCGAGAAGTTCACGCATGGCGAATTCTGACAAGGGTTCGAGATGCAACGATGCGAAGTTGCGTAGCCCCGCACCCCAGGAAGGTCGCCGTTCCATCAGTTCCGGCCGAGAAAGAGTGACGATGAGGAGAGGGAAGTTCTTGGACCATTCGAGAATCGACTCAACGAAGTCGATGAGCCCAGCGTCCGCCCACTGGAGGTCTTCGAAGACGAGCACCGTCAGTCCCACGGTCGCGATGCGTTCAAAGAACTTTCGCCACGCGGAGAAGAGTTCTTCGCGGTCGCTTGACGAGGTGTCACCGAGGCC
>DATCFS010000248.1:0-2287 GCA_036509375.1 Acidimicrobiales bacterium | reverse complement strand
CAGAACCGACAACAGATTCTCGACTGGTACCAATTGGCCTACGACGCGGGCGCTCGCGCCACGGTGACGGACGTGGAAACCCACGGTGGCAACCTGGTCGTAGGGCTCCAGGTCACGGGCGCACCGCGAGCGAAGAAGAAGGATCAGGTGCACGTTCGTTGGCAGGTGCTCGGTCTCGCCGACGGTCTCGTCACGTCGATCTGCGGCTTCGAACGTAAGGGCGACGCGGTGGCGAGTGCACGGAGTGGTCGAACGGGCTGGTCGTCCTAGTTCGACCGGTTGACGTCTCGAAAAGGCCCTTGAAATGGGGCACCGTAGGATAGAGGTGTGTCCTCGTTCGTCGATGCTGCCCAATTACACGCCAAAGCGGGCGACGGCGGGGCCGGTTGCGTCAGTTTTCGCCGCGAGGCCCACGTCGCCAAGGGCGGTCCCGACGGCGGCGACGGCGGTAAGGGCGGCGACGTGTGGATCGTCGCCGACCACAATCAGGCCTCGCTGCTTGGTTTTCGTGACCATCCCTTCCGGCGTGCCACCGACGGCCAGCACGGCACGTCCAAACGCATGCACGGTTCACGGGGCAAGGACCAAGTCGTCATCGTGCCCGTGGGCACCATTGTCTACAGTCAGGACGGCGAACAGCTCGTTGACCTCAGCGGTCCCGGTGACAAGTGGCTCGCGGCCGAAGGTGGACTCGGCGGCCAGGGCAACGCCCGCTTCCTCTCCAACAATCGCCGGGCGCCGGCCTTCGCCGAACAGGGCGAAGTCGGTCAGGAGAATTGGCTCAACCTCGAGTTGAAGTTGCAGGCTGACGTGGCACTGATTGGCTTCCCCAATGTGGGCAAATCAACGTTGATTGCTCGCGTGTCGGCCGCCCGTCCGAAGATCGCCAACTATCCCTTCACGACCCTGGTGCCGAATCTCGGCGTGGTGCGCGTTGGTGCGAGGAGTGGTCGACCGAACGACGCCACCGAATTCGTCATGGCCGATATTCCCGGACTCATTGAGGGCGCGGCCGAGGGCCGGGGCCTCGGGCACGACTTCCTGCGTCACGTGGAGCGCGCGCGTGTCCTCTGCGTCTTGTTGGACCTTTCGGAGTTCGCGCCGTTGCCACCTCAAGAACAGCTCGACATCCTGCTCGGCGAACTGGGCGACTACCAGGCCGATCTGCTGGAGCGACCACGCGTCGTCGTTGGATCGAAGGGCGACGTCGCCGCCTACGAGATGGCGGGCGTGGCGACGATCTCCTCCATAACCGGCGAGGGCATCGATCACCTCGTCGCGCAACTGGCCGGTCTCGTGGCCGCGGTGCGAAAAGGCGAACTGGAAGAACTCGAACACGAAGTCGTCGTCCACAAACCACTGCCCGACGAGATCACCGTGACCAAGTCGGGCGAACACGAGTGGATCGTTGACGGACGACCGGCGATCCGTGCGGTGCGCTTTCAAGATCTCACTGACGACGAGGCCCTGGCCGAAATCGTTCGCCGACTTCGCGCGCTCGGCGTCGACCGCATGCTCACGCGGGCCGGCGTCCGTGACGGCGACCTCGTAAACATCGGACCCCTCTCCTTCGAATGGTGGCGCGACGAGGTCAGTGCCGGCCTCGACCGTGGCGACCATCACCGCGCCACGCGACGCGAACGATTGGCCCGACACGGACGACTCGACCTCGGACCGGTTGATGACGAGTCGTAACGTCGTCGTGAAGATCGGCACCTCCTCGGTCACCGACGACAACGGTGACGTCGCGTACGGCGTCCTCGTGAACATCGCCCTTGACGTCGTCGACCTTCGAGAGAAGGGCTGGAACGTGACGGTCGTCACCTCGGGCGCCATCACCGCTGGTTGGGCCGAAGTGGGGAAGGGTCGCACTCGGCCGACCGACAGCGTGACGTTGCAGGCCGTGTCGGCCGTTGGTCAACCCCTCCTCATGCACGCGTGGCGAAACGCCTTCGCCGAAGTCGGTGCCACGGTCGGCCAAGTGCTGCTCGCGCCACTCGACTTCTCGCACCGCGGTCAGTACTTGCACGCGCGCGGCACGCTCGAAGCGTTGCGCACGCTGCACGTGATTCCGATCGTGAACGAGAACGACGCGGTCGCCGACGAAGAGATCCGCTTCGGTGACAACGACCGACTCGCGGCACTGGTCGCCAATCTCGTACGGGCGTCGCACCTCGTTCTGCTCACGGACACCGACGGACTGTTGACGGCCGACCCGAGTGTCGATCCGAACGCGACGCTCATCGAAGAGGTGACGGCCTTTGACACCGACCTGGTGGACGTGGCG
>DATCFS010000247.1:0-7288 GCA_036509375.1 Acidimicrobiales bacterium | reverse complement strand
TTGGGCGAGGTGGTGGCGATCAATGTTCACGAGGACACCGAAGGTGATCGCGGCAATCAAGAGCATCAACGCCCCGAAGCGGAACGACTCGTCGTAACCGTGCACGCTGGCTTGTGCGTGTATCAACGCCGCTTTGGCAGCATTGACCCCACTGGGACCGGACGCGAGATAGGCCGCAGTGCTCGATACCACGATCGTTCCCGCAATTGCCGTGCCGAAGGAGCCGCCAATCTGCTGGGACGTCGTGAGCACCGCCGAGGCGGCACCGGTGTCCTGAGGTCGGACGTTGAAGAGGGCCGTCGAGGCAATGGAGACGAACGCCATGCCGAGACCGAGACTCGTGAGGATCATTGCCGGCATGACGCTCGAGACGTAGGAACCGTCCACCTTGATGAATGAGAGGTAGAACATTCCGACCGCGGCCATGAGGTTGCCAATCGTGGCCAGGGGTCGCGGCCCGATCTTCGGCAATAACTGACTGGTCGCGCCCGCGGCGAGAATGATGCCGAAGGAGAACGGCATGAAGAGCAGACCGGTCTTTACTGCTGAGTACTTCTCGACGTCCTGGAAGTAAAACGTCATGAAGAGGAACATTCCGAAGAGCCCGAGTCCTACGAAGAGTTGGGCGAGGAACGCGCCGGCGCGCACGCGGTCGGTGATCAGACGCAGCGGTAGCAAGGGTGACGAGATGCGGCCCTCGATGACGAAGAAGATGAAGAGGAGGACGGCGCCGAGCGCCATGAACGGCCACGCGTTCGTCGAACCCCAGCCCTTGGTTGACGCCTGCGAGACCCCAAAGACAATGCTCACCATGCCTGCGGTGGCCGTCAACGCGCCGGGGACGTCGTAGCGGGGATGGCCTTCGACTTTGGATTCCTTGATGTTCGGGATGGCGAGCGAGAACGCGATGATCGCCATGGGCGTATTGACGAAGAGGCACCAGCGCCACGAAAGGTACTGCGTCAACAGTCCACCCGCGATGAGCCCGATGGCACCGCCGACACCCGACAGCGCGCCGTAGACACCAAAGGCCTTCGCGCGCTCCTTCGAGTCAGTGAAGGTGACCGAGATGAGCGAGAGAGCGGCCGGCGCGAGCAGCGCACCGAAGAGTCCCTGCAGTGCTCGCGCACCGAAGAGCCACTGTTGATTCTGCGCAAGCCCACCGAGTAACGATGCACCGGCAAAGCCGAGCAGTCCAATGAGAAAGGCCCGCTTCCGACCCAGGTAGTCACCGATGCGTCCGCCGAGCAACAGGAATCCACCGAAGGTCAGGGTGTAGGCAGTGACGGCCCACTGGTAGTTCTTCGTTGCGATATCGAGTCCGCCGAGGGCCTTGGACAGCGCGGCGTGCGGCAGCGCAATGTTGACAATTGACGCGTCGAGGATGACCATCAGTTGGGCGATGCCTATGACGACGAGCGCAAACCACCGACGAGGGTCGGGTGTTTCAGCGTGCACTACGTGACTGACCGAAGCCTCTGACATTCATTCCCCCATGCGCCGTGACGGATGGCCGAGTGTACGAGAACACGTCCCGAGTACTTCCGAGACAATTGCTTCTTAGAGTAACGACCGTAATGGAGTGTAGGACATGGCGAGGGACTCGGCGACCGGTCCGTAGGTAACGGCTCCGTCAACGACATTCACACCCTCGGCGAGTGCGTCGTCGGCGAGGACGGCTTCGCGCCACCCGTGTCGTGCCAACTCCATGGCGTAGGGCAACGTCGCGTTGGAGAGTGCGTAGGTGGAGGTGTAGGGCACGGCGCCGGGCATGTTCGCCACGCAGTAAAAGATTGAGCCGTTCACTTCGAAGACGGGGTCCGAGTGCGTCGTTGGGCGCGTTGCCTCGAAACAACCGCCCTGGTCAACGGAGATGTCGACCAGTACCGAACCCTGGCGCATCCGCGACACCAGTTCATTACTCACGAGCTTTGGCGCCTTGGCTCCAACGACGAGGACGGCGCCAATGACGATGTCGGCGTCGAGGCACGCCTCTTCGAGCGACAGCGTCGACGACGCAATCGTCTGGACGCGACCGTCGAAGTGAATATCGACTTGTCGAAGACGCTCCAAATTCCGGTCGAGGATCTTCACGTTGGCGTGGAGTCCCACCGCGATTGTGGCCGCAGCCAGCCCGGATACGCCTGCGCCGATAACCACGACGTTCGCGGGCGCGACGCCGGGCACGCCACTGATGAGCGTGCCGTGACCGCCGCCGGGACGCATCAAGTGATGGGCGCCCATGAGTGGTGCCATCCGACCGGCCACTTCACTCATTGGAGTGAGCAGTGGCAGCGAATTGTCGCGCAGCCGAACCGTCTCGTACGCAATGGCGACGTTGTTGGCCGCCACGAGGGCGTCGGTACAGTCGCGTGACGCCGCCAAGTGCAAGTACGTAAAGAGCACTTGATTCTTATGGGCGCCGAGGCGCGGGTACTCGACGGCGATCGGCTCCTTGACCTTCATTAAGAGATCGGCATCGGCCCACACATCGTCGACATCGTTGACAATCGTCGCCCCGTTGGCCGCGTAGTCCGCGTCGGCAATGGACGAGCCGACGCCGGCACTTCGTTCGATGAGGACCGTGTGGCCGGCCCCCGACAACTCGCGGACACCGGCCGGCGTCAATGCCACCCGGTATTCGTCAGTCTTTATTTCCTTCGGTACGCCGATGATCATCGTTGATCATCCTTTCTTGATAATGAGGCCTTCTCCACGCTAATCATTCGAGTCAACGAAGAACGTCCCGCTCTATCCGGCGACGATCGCGGACACGATTTGGTCCTCGGTCGCTGCGCGAGCGGCGAGGTGTCGTCGACTGAGGGCCCCGTTGGCGAGTGCGACGATGAGCCCGACGAGGAAGATCAGAGTGCCAAAGCAGAGAACCTGTGGCGGAAGACCAACCTTGGCCGCCCCGTAGACGAAGAGCGGGAAGGTGACGGACGAGCCCGCAATGAAGCTCGTAATGACGTAGTCGTCGACCGACATGGCGAAGGCGAGGAGGCCCGCCGCGAGGAGTCCGGGCCAAATGAGCGGCAACGTGACTTTCGTGAACGTCGTCCACGCATTCGCGCCGAGATCTCTCGCGGCATCTTCGATCGCACTATCCATCCCCGAGAGCCGGGCCCGCACCACCACGACGACGTAGGCGATGTTGAAGGCCACGTGGGCGATGAGTATGGTCAGCAGCCCCGTGTTGAGGTTGATCGACAAGAAGAAGGACAGTGACGCGGCACCCACGACAATGGCCGGTGCCGCAATATCGGCGAAGACGATGCCGCTGATGAGTCCCTTCCCCCAGAATCGGAAACGCCCAAGGGCAATGGCGACGGGCGTACCGACGACCACCGAGATGATCGATGAGAGTACGGCCACTTCGAGTGAGATGAGGAACGCGTGGGTGAGACCGTTCACTTGGGTGAGGTTGCGATACCAGTAGGTCGTGAAGCCGTTCCAGGCAAAGGTGATACGGCTGGTCGGGGCGTTGTTGAAGCTGTACAGCATCATCACGACGATGGGCACGAACGTAATACCCATGACCACCCAGAAGAAGATGGCGAGCCACGGGCTGTTGCGTTGACGGGGAGGCCGGTGGGTGACGTTCGACATCAGACCAAGTTCTCCAGGTTCTCGGTGCCGAAGATGCGCGCGTACGCAAACATGATGATGCCGAGGATCACCATGAGCACCGTCGACAGCGCGGCGGCGACATTGAACTGCTGGTTCGTGAGGTAGGAGTCCTGAATGGCCTGACCAATCGTGTACGTACCGACGCCACCGAGCAGGGCCGAGTTGACGGGGTCACCGACGGTCGTAATGAAGACGAGCAGCACGCCCGCGAAGATGCCGGCGCGCGATAACGGCAGTACAACGCGGAAGAAGACTTGGCGTCCGTTCGAATAGAGGTCGCGCGCCGCTTCGAGGATTCGACGGTCGATGCGTTCCAATGCGACGTAGATCGGTAGCACCATGAAGGCGAGGTTGTTGTAGATATCGCCGCCAATCACCGCACTCGACGACCCAAGAATGTGGAAGTTCTTCCCGACGATATGGAGATCTCGCAACCCAGTTATCACGAAACCCTGCTGGGCCAATACGAACGACCACATGTCGGTACGAATCACGAAGGAAACGAAGAACGACAACAGCACGAGAAGAATCAATGGACTCTTCCAACGATCACTCACCCGAAACGCGATGTAGAACGCCATGGGGTACGCAATGAGAATGCTCAAGATCGTGGTCGCCACGCCGTAGTAGAGCGAGCGGAGGAAGAATGTCGTATACGGAATGTCCGAGTGGACGAAGAGCTGCGAGTAGATATGCCAGTTCCACGTGAGCGTGTAGCCACTGACCGGGTTGCCCGTCTCGAGCGAGACAATCAGTCCCGAGAGGAGCGGGATAAGGAAGAACAAGAGCATCCATCCGCCACCCACGATGCTCAACCAGTACGGAGGACTGTGTCGGCGCAGCCAACTGGGTCGTTTGGTTGGCGTTGGCGACGACGCCGTGACCGGGGCGTCCGATGCGGCGGGAGCAGTAACCGTACTCATGATTCGATAATGGGGTTGAAGGTGTCATTCCACGTCTGGTACTCGTCATAGTCCCGATAGATGTAGTACCCGTGGCTCAGCGTGTCGGCTTGCGCGGTAGGGAACACGAGGGGACTGTTGGCGACCGTCGGGTCCTTGATGACGTCCAAGATGTACTTCTGAGCCTTTGGAACAGGACAGACGTAACTCACCCAATCTTCGACGATGCCGGCGATCTTGGGCGTGTAATAGAAGTTCATCCACGCGAGCGCACTCAAGGCATTTTGTGCCTGGCGGGGAATGACCATGTTGTCGTGCCACACGATCTGACCCTCTTTGGGCGTCACGTACTTGAGGTGCGGGTAGCCCGAGAGGTTGGCTTGGAAAATGTCGCCGGAGTACGCCTGACTGATCCACGTATCGCCGTTTTCGAGGTGACTGATGTAGCTCTGGTCGAAGTAACCGGCCACCAGGTGCCGCTGACTCTTCAGCCATTTCACCGATTCACGCCACTGCGCCGGCGTGGAATCAACAGGGCTGACTCCCATTCGCAGCAATGCGGCACTCCCCAATTCCACGTTGTCGTTCATCATCCCGACGTGGCCCGCGAAGGCTGGGTCGGCGAGGTCGTTGAAGCTCGTGATCTCGCGATTGATCATTTTCGTGTTGTAGGCAATACCGGTGAAACCGGTCTGCCACGTGACTGAGTATTTGTTGCCGGGATCGTAACTCGGACTCACGACGAGGGGGCTTGCGTATTCGGCGAAGTTCGGCAACTTCGAGTGGTCGAGTTCAACGAGGAATCCATTATCAACCAATTGACTGAAGTACCAACCGTTCGTAATCACCATGATGTCGTAGCCGGTTACCTCCTGGGCGGCGAGTTCGGGCTCGACCGTTGCGTAGAACGGTGCGTCGGCTTGAATGACCGGCTGATAGTCGACCTTGATGCCCGTCATCTTCGTGAACAGTTCGAGCGAGATGGTCTTGCCATGTTCGGAGTCGATGTAGAGCGGCCAGTTAGCGAAGTTCAGTTGGCCGGTCTTCTTTTGGGTCGTCCAGTACGACGCCCAATCGACGTTCGTGGCTCCACGTCGCTGCGCCGATCCAGCAATCCCACAACTGGCGAGAAATGCGGCCATGCCGAGCAGACCGGCACCCTTACCGGCCGCACTAAGGACAGCGCGTCGCGGCAAGCGACGTTGTGTGAGGCCGCGCATCAATGCGGGGTCCATGGCCCACCACTCCGGTCTCGACGTTTCAGTCGTCACGGTGCTCGATTGCTTGATCGCTCGCGGTCCCTTCGGCGCGACGCACCGGGTGGTTCGACGCCGGAAGGGCGAAGCCGTGTTCGCGCTCCCACGACACGACGACCTGGTCGCCGGGACTCAAGCGATCGGACTCGGAGATGTTCTGCGCCAGGATGTGCAGCGGACCGCCCCAGGAGGTCACGAGTTCGTACTCCGACGTTGCCCCCAGGTAGATGGTCGTTGTCACCGTGGCGCGCACGACATTCGTGGCGTCGCTCGACGTCGCCGACTGGCCGGCGTCACGTTGGAGCAGCATCTTCTCTGGACGCACACCCACCTGGGCGATGAGTTCGGGACTGTTCTTCATGGTGCCCGGTCGAGCGCCAATGATCGCACCATCGGGCAGCTTCAGTTGCCCCCGGTCGGGCGTCACGGCCATGAGGTTGCACGCGCCCAAGAACTCGGCGACGAACTGGGTTGCCGGCTCGTCGTACACGCGCTGGGGAGCACCGAGGTCCTCGTAGATGCCCGAGTGCATCACCGCGATACGGTCGCCGAGCGCCATTGCCTCGTCCTGGTCGTGAGTGACGTAAAGGAACGTTATGCCGACCTCTCGTTGGATGCGCTTCAGTTCAACCTGCATGGTTTTTCGGATCTTCGCGTCGAGGGCTCCCATTGGTTCGTCCAGCAAGAGCACGCGCGGTTGATTCACCAATGCCCGCGCGAGCGCCACGCGTTGTTGTTGGCCGCCCGACAGCTGCGTCGCGGGCCGCGGCCCGAAGCCGCCCAGTCCGAGGATCTCGAGGTGTTCTTCGACCAGTCGCTTGATGTCGTCCTTGTTCTTGCCCTTTCGGCGAAGGCCGAAGGCAACGTTGTCGAAGACCGTGAGGTGTGGGAAGAGGGCGTAGGACTGGAACACCGTGTTGACGTCGCGACGGTACGGAGGCATCCACGTAATGTCCTCGCCACCGAGAAAGATCTTTCCGCTCGAGGGCTGTTCAAATCCTCCGACCATTCGCAGTGTCGTCGTCTTGCCGCAACCCGAAGGGCCGAGCAACGCAAAGAACTCGCCCTGGGCCAAGTCGAGCGTGAGGTTGTCCACGGCGACCATTCCCTTGAACTCTTTGGTGACGTTCTCGAGACGAACCGCCGGTGGGGCGCCTGAAGAGCCTTCCGCGGTCGCGCTCTTTTCAGCGTTGGTGGTACTCACGAATCAACCTTCCCCCAGCTCTCAGTCGAACCCTATCGGCACTCGTATCCGCAGTCCAGCGAACTTCGCACGCCGTATTGCGGCAAAATTAATTCTCTTTCTTACGCCTCGATGTTGTGCATGACGTGCTTCACGCGCGTGTAATCCTCGAATCCGTACATCGAGAGATCCTTGCCGTAGCCCGAGCGCTTGAAGCCGCCGTGGGGCATTTCCGCGACGAGGGGAATGTGCGTATTCACCCACACGCAACCGAAATCGAGATCGCGGGTGAAACGCATTGCGCGACCGTGGTCGCG
>DATCFS010000246.1:0-2927 GCA_036509375.1 Acidimicrobiales bacterium | reverse complement strand
CCGCGGTCAATCCATAGTGAGTCCTGTTCTGCAGGTCAATGGCCGCGGAGAGGTCCGGCGCCACCATGACGCCAAGGACCGGACCGAACCACTCGTGTTGGTGGCTCCACGATCCCGTTCGCACACCGAGTTTGACCCCGGGCGACCACAGCAATCCCGCGTCATCGAGTTGACGGGGCTGGACGAGCCAGCTCTCCCCGGGGTCCAATCGGCCGAGTGCTCGTTCGAGCGGCGGTTCGGCCCTACGGATGATGGGACCGACGGACGTCGAGAGATCCCAACCCGCACCGACGCGAAGCGTTCGCACCGCGTCGCCCAGTTGACGCAGGAAAGCTGGATCGTCGTAGACGTCGCGCACGACGATCGCGAGGCTCGCGGCGCTGCACTTTTGTCCGGCGTGACCGAAGGCCGACTGGACAATGTCACGTACCGCGACGTCAATGTCGGCACAGGCGCTGACGAGAATTGCGTTCTTTCCACTGGTCTCGGCGAGAAGATTGATCTCGGGGCGCCACTGCGTGAACATTAGTGCGGTGTCAAATGATCCGGTGAGCACGAGGCCGTGCACGTCTGAGCTCGTGACGAGGTGTCGACCGCACTCGTCGTCGCGCGTGGGAACGAATTGCAGCACGTCCTTCGGCACACCACCATCCCAGAGCTGGCGAACCAGATGCCACGCCGTCGCCACTGTTTCGGGTGCCGGTTTCAGAATCACGGTGTTGCCCGCGGCCAGCGCCGCACAGACGCCGCCCGCCGGAATGGCGTAGGGGAAGTTCCATGGAGGGACCACCACCACCGTCCCTAGGGCCGACGAGTCCTCGAATTTGTCAGCCGAGTGCGCGTAGAAACGAGCAAAATCAATTCCTTCGCTCACTTCGGGGTCGGCCTCGGCTTCAGTCTTCCCCGCGTCGCGGGCCATGACGGCGACGGTGAGGAGTCGCTGCTGCCCCATGACTTTGGCGGCGGCGAGAAGACGTGCCCGTCGTCCGTTAACGCCGAGCGCGGTCCACGCGGGTAGCGCCCCTTTGGATGCAGCCAGGGCCAGGTCAATTTGCGACCGGTCGGCGACGCAGTACTCGTACCACGGCGCACCCTCGTCACTCGGGTCGTTTCCCGTTTCCACTGAGCCCGTGAGGATTTCCTTACCGTCAATGACGAGCGGGATTCGAAGTGCGTCGCGCGAACGGATGTCGTGAAACGCCTTCGAAAGAAGGTCGCTCGCACCTGGCGACGTTGGATCGAAGTTCGCGACGTTGTGGAATTCGGCGTGGTCCATTTCGGTCGGGGGAGCGTGGCGAATCGACGCGCAGGAGAGTTGGTGGCGGTCGTGCACCGAGCGAAGGAATCGGTCGCGTTGCTCGTCAAACTTCGTCGCATCGCTTCCGATGTCAAAGGCCGCCTTCAAATAGTTTTCGTCTGACGTGTTCTCGTCCAAACGGCGTACGAGGTACGCCACGGCCGAGGCGAAGTCGTCGCGTCGAGTGACGGGTGCGTAAAGGAGTACCTTCTGACCGGTGCGCGCGATTGCGAGTGATTCGGCATTAGCCATGCCTTCGAGCATCTCGATGTCGATCTGCTCGACTACGCCGCGACTACGCGCTATATCGAGCGCCCACGACAGATGAAAGAGATTGTGACTTGCCACGCCGACACGGACCGCCGCGGCGAACTCGGGACGCAGTGCCGCGTCGAGTAATCGCGCGTAGCTGGCATCGACGTCGGCCTTCGTGCGATACGGTGCGGCCGCCCATCCGTGGAGTTCCGCCTCGGCGGATTCCATGGCGAGATTCGCCCCCTTCACGAGGCGGACCTTTATCGAAGCACCGGTACGTCCGTGGCGAATGAGCGACCAACGCACGAGGTCGTCAAAGGCGGCGTGGGACTCGGGCAGATATGCCTGCAGGACGATTCCCGCGTTCATTTCCTCAAACTCCGCCTCGTCAAGCACGTTTTTAAAGGTCGCGACGGTCAGTTCGAGGTCGCGGAACTCTTCCATATCGAGATTCACGAACGTCTCGTGACGACCGGCCTGTCGGTAGAGCTGTCTGAGCTTCTCACTCACTCGTTCTACGGAACCGTCGCGGTCCGCCGTGATGATCTGACTCACGACCGATGAGAGTTTCACCGAGATGTAGTTGACCTCGGGGCGCTGGATCATTTCAACGACGCGTTCGAGTCGTTCATCGGCCTCTCCTTCGCCGAGCACCGCTTCGCCGAGGACGTTGATGTTCATCGCAATACCGTCGCGCGCTCGTCGCTCGATTCGTTTTCGAAGTTCGAACGGCTCCGCCGGAAGTATCAAGTCTCGTGAAAGTCGTCGAATCCGTTCACTCACGAATCGAATAACGGACGAGGGGGCAACGCGCGACAGTGTGGCGAGCACCTTCATGCCGGTGTCATTGAGGAATCCGAATCCCGCGATCGATGATTTGGCGGCGGCGCGGCGGAAAACGTTGGCCGAACTGCCCACTGAATTTATTCGCATGACTTCGTCCGTCAACGTAACGGTGACTTCGATGGCCTGGGGATCTTTGAAGAGTCGCGAGAACCGCCTCCGATTGGCTCGTTCTTTGTGACGACGCAAGTGATCAGACTCAACGAGAAGTCTGCGAACTGCTTCCACGGCGTTGTCGGCGAGCGTATCCAGCGCAGGATCGGTGGGCGCGATGGTCACTTCGCCGTCACTCTCGTTGTGAGTGGAATGTCGGCCGCTCGCGTAATCCAGGTCGCTCTCATGATTTCTCGATCATGACTCCCAAAGTAGACGGGAAAATTGAGGCGACGTCTGAACGGCAAATGTCGGGTGGCTTGACCGTTGGAAGGTCGGTGGGTCGCAGTTGAGTCGAGGTGGACGTACAAAGGTATTGCCCGAAGATTCGTTGACGATTCGCGGTGCATCACCTCGTGACGCGTTCTCCTGTTCTGTG
>DATCFS010000245.1:0-3509 GCA_036509375.1 Acidimicrobiales bacterium | reverse complement strand
ACCAATAGATGCCGCGTTCTCGATCTTCGATTCATTCGAACTCCCTCAACTTTCTTGGATTACTACGAAGCAGTCCAACGACCATCGTGCGCGTAACTATCGTGCCACCTAATTGTGGGAGTAATTCAGGGTTGCCTATCTGTGGAGTTGGTAGTTCCATGCCTGTGGCCAGGGGTTGAAATTCGCCTTCACCCATAAACCGAACCTGGAAATTAAGGCGTCAGCAACCCCTTCTCCGAGCATGGCACCGAAGCCCATTGTCTGATGCTCCAAATCGGTCCGCTCTACGCGTCAGGTCCGCAACCAGGCCCGGGCGTCATGCGGTGTCTCAACTAGTTTGCCGACCGCGGATGCGCCAAGCCCACGTGAGAAGTGCTACTCCGATCAACACCACCACGACACCGAGGACCGCGTAGCCGCCATGTCCACTCATGCCCGATCCGTGAACGACATTCGTTCCTTGGAGTATCCACACAATGCCGACGAGACCAAAGACCAGACCAACAACACCGCGAACCCACACAACAGACTCCTATCAGAGGGAAGCTGAACGGCTTCGAATCGAACCTAGCGGCGTCTTTCGAGGCGTCGAACGCGGACGGAGCGCGATATTCGAGATCCGCTCGATGGGCAGAAATTGTGGTGAGCATTAATCACGCGATGTACTCTCTTTTGTGATGTCGCGTCGTGTCGGGCGCGGAGAGGGGCGACCATGAGCGGTGTGCGAGTACTGGTGGGTACGCGAAAGGGGGCGTTCGTACTTCGCGCGGACGGCACCCGCAAAAACTGGGACGTCAGTGGTCCCTTCTTCGGCGGGTGGGAGGTCTTCCACGTGAAGGGCTCGCCAGTCGATCCCAATCGGATCTACGCCTCGCAGTCAACGAGTTGGTTCGGGCAGTTGATTCAGCGTTCCGACGATGGTGGTCTCACCTGGAATCCGGTGGGGAACCAATTCCTCTACGACGGAGTGCCCGGCACGCACCAGTGGTACGACGGAACGCCGCACCCCTGGGAGTTCGCTCGAGTCTGGCATCTCGAGCCCTCCTTGACTGACCCGGACACTGTGTGGGCGGGCGTCGAGGATGCGGCGCTCTTTCGCTCCGTCGACGGAGGGATGAACTGGAGTGAACTGTCGGGTCTGCGCGGTCACGACACCGGATCGGCCTGGCAGCCTGGGGCGGGCGGGATGTGCCTCCACACGATCATCGTGAGTCCCAAGGACCCGCGACGAATCTTCGTCGCCATCTCCTCGGCCGGCGCTTTTCGCAGCGACGACGAAGGGACGACGTGGCGACCGATCAACCACGGACTCCACTCCGAAGGACTACCGGACGAGGACGCCGAGGTCGGGCACTGCGTGCACCGCATAGCGTTGCATCCATCGAACCCGGACGTGCTCTACATGCAAAAGCACTGGGACGTGATGCGCAGCGACAACGCGGGGGACTCCTGGAGCGAAGTCAGCGGTAACTTACCTTCGGACTTCGGCTTCGCCATTGACGTGCACGCGCACGAACCAGAGACCGTCTACGTCATACCGATTACGAGCGACTCGGAGCACTTCCCACCCGAGGGCAAACTGCGGGTCTACCGCAGTCGAAGCGGCGGCAACGAGTGGGAACCACTCGCCAAGGGACTGCCCCAGGAGCACTGCTACGTTGACGTTCTGCGCGACGCGATGGCCGTGGACACTCTCGACGACTGTGGCGTGTACTTCGGCACCACGGGTGGTCAGGTCTACGGGTCGGCTAACTCGGGCGACTCGTGGGAACCTATCGTTCGCGACTTACCCGCGGTGCTGTCGGTCGAAGTCCAAACGCTGGCATGATCCGGGTCGTGCTGCCGGCCCACCTCAAGATGCTCGCGAACGTCTCGGGTGAGGTCGAAGTCGACGTGGCGGGTACGCCTTCGCCCGCCAGTGTGATCGACGCCCTTGAGGCTCACTTCCCAATGCTCCTGGGCACGATCCGTGACCCTGTGACCCAACAACGACGTAGGTTCGTCCGGTTTTACGCCTGCGAGAAGGACTTGTCCCTCGAACCGATTGACGTGACGTTGCCCGAGGATGTGCAACGGGGCCGAGAGCCCTTCTTCGTGATCGGGGCGATGGCGGGAGGTTGAGCGAAGGACGCTCGACGCCTACGCTCGACGCCGTGGATCTCTACGCCAAGGTTCTGATCGTTTCGGATTCGGTCGATCGAGGGGAGCGCGAGGACCTCGCGGGCCCCCTGATTTCAGAGCGACTCGAAGAGGCGGGCTTCGTGATTGCCGAATACCGAGCGGTCCCCGACGGCGAGCAATCCGTGGCCGTGAGCCTGCGCGAAATGAGTAGTGGTTTCCTTGGACTCTTGGTTACCTCGGGGGGGACCGGGTTTTCGCCGCGCGACCTCACGCCCGAGGGAACTGCACTGGTCCTCGAACGCGACGCCCCCGGACTCAGCGAGGCCATGCGCCTCGTGAATCCGTTGGGCCGACTTTCGCGCGGGCGAGCGGGCACCGTTGACCGGTGCCTGATTCTCAATTGCCCCGGATCGCCCCGCGGCGCACTTGAGTGTCTGGGGTCCGTGCTCGACGTCGTGGCACACGCGCTCGAGCTACTCAGTGGGGACGATGCGCCTCATCCTCCCGAGACGGGTGGTAGCACCGCAATCTCGTCGTCGTGACCGATGACGTCGCCCGCTTCGGCCGGCTCGCCGTTCACCCAAACTCGACTTACCGCGAGCACCGCACGAAACTCCGGTCCGTAGCGACGTACGGCCTCCTCGAGCACGACATCGAGTGAGTCACCTTCGACGATGTCGTGGCCCGTGCCCGCCGCTTCGCGGGCGGGTCCCAGCAAGACCAGTCGCGCCATCTCAGTCGTAACTCAACTGGTCCGCGTCGAGCACCATTCCTCGAACAATGTCGCCGATGTTGGCGCCCTCGCCGTCGGGTACGAAGAGAAGGGCGTTGGCCTTCGCGACCGCGTGGAGGAGGTGAGACGCCTGACGCGCGACACTTTCAACGTGGACCGCGCCGTCGCCGTGAACCCGAGCGACCGCGTGAGCGAGATGGAGACGTCCATCTCGTGCGCGCGGCAACGGGCAGTCGAGCACCATCTCAATCGTGAGACGATCGAGCACACGATGTCCGCCGAGTCGGCGTAGCGCCGGGCGCACGAAGGCCTCGAATCCGACGAGGGTTGACACCGGATTGCCGGCCAGCCCGAAGATCGGCACGCCAACGTCCTTCGTGACGCCGAACGCGAATGGTTTGCCCGGCTTCATCGCAACCTGCATCGAGCGCGCCTGCTCGCCACAGAGATCTTGCAGAACAGATTTCACGAAATCGGCGTCGCCGACGCTGACGCCACCCGTCGAGATGATCGCGTGGCACGACGCCGCGCCGCGCTCCAAGGCCGCGGTGATCTCGGCGGACGAATCGCCCACAATGCCAAGGTCGACGCCACTGGCACGTTGGCACTCGGCATGATTCGCGACGCCAACCGTCCCTCACTCCTCGCCTCACTG
>DATCFS010000244.1:0-7643 GCA_036509375.1 Acidimicrobiales bacterium | reverse complement strand
GTGGAGCCCATTGTGCGGCCTGATCACCTCTATCCGGACACCCCACAAACGTTTACTACCAACGGGGCCCCGCGTGCAAGGCACACGGCGAGGTCCCCAACGTCCCAAATGGGCACTCGTGAGCTGAACCGTTCGGGAAGTCTGTGTGAGGGGTGGCTTCTGTGTCGACTGGCCTGACAGAAACGGCTTCGACCTCAGCCGACGTTGAGCGCCGCTCGGCGCGCAACAAGGGCACCCAATACGGCGTCGGTCATTTCCTTCGTGCTCGCGCTACCGCCTAGATCGGGCGTGCGAATGCGGCCGTCCACCAGAACCTCTTCGATGGCTTCGAGCACGGCCTTCTCCCATTCGGAGAAGCCGAGGTGGCCGACGAGCATCGACGCGGCCCAGAGCGAGGCAATCGGATTAGCGCACCCCCGTCCCGCAATGTCGGGTGCTGAACCGTGTACGGGCTCAAACATTGAAGGAAATCGACCATCGGGACAGAGGTTGGCGCTCGCCGCAAAGCCGAGTCCGCCCACGAGAGCTGCCCCAAGATCGGTCAAGATGTCACCAAAGAGATTTGAGGCAACCACGACGCCAAATCGCTCGGGGTTCAAAATGAGGTGCAACGCCGCCGCATCAACGAGGAGTGTTTCGGCCACAACGTCGGGGTACTCGAGCTTCAGTTCATTGAAAATCCGGTCCCACAGGACTGCGCTGTAATTGAGGGCGTTGCCCTTGGACACGCTGTGGAGCGGCTTGTGAGTGGACTGGGCCAACTCGTAGGCGTAGCGCAGCACCCGTTCGACGGCCTTTCGAGAGAAGACGCTGGTCTGGAGAGCGACTTCTTCTGGAGAATCCGGGAACAGCACGCCACCGATGCCCACGTACTCGCCTTCGCTGTTCTCGCGGACGAAGACAATGTCGAGGTCCTCGGGGCCTCGACCGGCCAACGGGGTGAACCCTCCGTGCAAGAGTTTCACCGGGCGCAGATTCACGTACTGGTCAAATCCCTGGCGAATCGCGAAAATCAACTGGCGCAACGCAATGTGGTCCGGGACCCGAACGTCGCCAATCGCCCCGAGGAAGATGGCGTCGAACTCCTTCAGTTGGTCGAGGCCGTCCGAAGGCACCATTGATCCAGTCGCCAGATAGTGCTCGGCGTCCCAAGGAAAGCTCTGTTGTTCGAACTCCACCAGGGGCTCGAGGTCGCCAATCGTTTCGAGCAGTCGCCACGCCTCCGCCGTCACTTCCGGCCCAATCCCGTCGCCCGGCAACAGAGCGATTCGGAAACGGCGTGCGGCGGCGGAACTCACCGTGAACTCCCGCGAGAAACCGATTCCTTGCCGCACGAGACGGGGTCACATTGACGAGACATGCCTGTCACGATAGCGTCTTTGGATACGATTGCAAAGAAGAGGTTGGAGGCACCAATGTACGTTCGTCGCGCGTCACTGTGAGCACTGGCGAGGCGGCGGCAGTCTGGGGATCAGAGCCGCCGCGGACGCCGTGGCACGTGTCAACATGGGGATCGCGACCGAAAGGGATGAAGTGAGCTGGAACGTAGGTGCGGGCCTCGAGGGTCGCTCAGTCATTGTGACCGGGGCGGCTGGGGGCATTGGCCGGGCTGTCGCGCTCGCGTTCGCCACTACCGGCGCACGCGTGCTCGCCACCGACATCGATCAGGGCCGCCTCGATGACGTACTTCTCAACTGTTCCGGCGACGGTCACGTGGCCCTCGCGCTCGACCTGAACGACCCTCTTGCCCGCGATCAGTTGGTCGCGCGGGCCCTGACGGAATTTGGCGACATCGATGTCTTGGCGCACACCGCGGCCGTGCTTCGGCGACGAGAGAACGTCAACGACATCACCGAAGATGACTGGGATGCCCAATTGGACACCAATTTGAAGACCACCTTCTTCCTCAGCCGCGCTGTTGCCAGTGAAATGGCCCAGCGCGGAGGCGGTCGAATCATCTTGTTCAGTTCGCAGGGTTGGATGACGGGCGGCTTCGGCGGTTCAATGGTCTACGCCGCCTCCAAGGGTGGCGTCGTCTCGCTCTCGAGGGGCCTCGCGAGAACCTTCGGTCCCCAAGGGGTCAATGTCAACACCGT
Organism: Acidimicrobiales bacterium; assembly: GCA_036509375.1. Lineage (GTDB taxonomy): Bacteria > Actinomycetota > Acidimicrobiia > Acidimicrobiales > RAAP-2 > RAAP-2. Next base: position 5,547 of record DATCFS010000244.1, on the reverse strand, counting down.
TGCACCGGGTCAGATCAACACGCCGATGTTGCATACGGGCCTCGACCCTGCGGTCTATCAGCGAATGAGCGACGAGACTCCCCTCGGCTACGTGGGCGAGCCCGAGGACATCGCGGGCGTGGTCGTTTTTCTCGCGAGCCAGCACGCTCGTTTCATCACCGGCGCGACGATAAACGTCAGCGGCGGATTCCTCATGTACTGATCGAGTTCAGGGGCTTCGAAATTTGACAGCCTCTTCGACGCAACGTACTCTTGGAATCGATTGTAGGCTTCCTGCGTTGTGCCAACCAGTGTCGCACCGACGCGGGCGGCGCACGGTCGCGGGTTGTACCCAAATCGAGAGGAAGGCGTAGCGCCGATGAGACTGCGAATGAATCAGGCAATCACCATGGCTATCGCCGACGAGATGGAATTGGACTCGCGAGTCGTGGTCTTTGGTGAGGACGTGGCCGTTGCCGACGGCGTCTTCAAGACCTCGGAAGGTCTCCTCGCCAAGTTCGGCTCCGACCGCGTCCGCGACACCCCGATCTCGGAGATGGGCTTCCTCGGGATGGCCGTCGGTGCCGCCATGACGGGACTGCGTCCCGTCGCCGAAATCATGTTCATTGAGTTTCTCGGCGTCGCACTCGACCAAGTGGTCACCGAGGCGGCACTGATGCACTACCTCTCGGGCGGGCGCTACCAAGTTCCACTCGTGGTACGGGCATCGGTTGGTTCGGGTCTCGGTTTCGGCTGCCAGCACTCCCAGACGTTGGAACGCTGGCTTCTTGGAACACCGGGGCTCACGGTGGCCGTCGCGTCGGGCGCCCGTTCAGCGTATGGCCTGACCAGAGCGGCAATTCGGGAAAACAACCCCGTTGTACTTCTCGAACCGCGCACCCTCTACGGCGAGCGCGAGAACGTCGAGCCCGGCGAAGGGTCGGTCTTCGCGCTGGGGACGGCCGAAGTTGTTCGCGAGGGCACCGACGTGACGCTCGTCACCCTCGGACAGACCGTTCGCGTCGCGTTGGCGGCGGCGGACGCCGCACCGTGGTCGGCCGAAGTGATCGACCTTCGAACGATCATGCCCTGGGACAAGGAGCGCGTCCTCGAATCCGTCCGAAAGACCGGCCACTTGGTCGTGGTCGAAGAGAACCAGTACACCGGCGGATGGGGAACCGACATTGCGGCCCACGTCGCCGGCGAAGCCTTTGGATCGCTGAAGGGCCCGGTGCTGCGGGTGACCGCCCCCGACGTCCCGGTGCCCTACGGTCTCGAACTCGAACAACACTTCCTCCCGTCCGCCGCGTACGTGACGAACCAAGTGAGTGAGTTGCTCTCTACTAAAAAGATCCCCGCCCCGTGGTGGAAGGAGTTCGCATGAGCGACGCGACCAAGAACCCTTCGAGTCCGTCGGTGCAGCGACGACTCGAGCTCCAGGCGACGCCGCTCGGACGTCTCGAGCGAATGATTGAGATTCGTCTCTTCGAGGACCGCATCGTCGAGTTGTTTGCCGACGGATTAGTGCCCGGGACCACCCACACCATGCAGGGCCAAGAGGCCGTACCGGTCGGCATCGCCGCCGCGACTCGGCCAAGTGACGTCGTGTGTTGCACCTACCGCGGCCACGGTGTGGCGCTCGCGCTCGGCGTTCAAACCGAAGCCGTGCTCGGGGAAATCCTCGGTCGACAGATCGGGTGCATGGGCGGTCTCGGCGGTTCAATGCACCTCAGCGATCCCGACGTGAACCTCCTGCCGACCTTCGCCATTGTCGGCGCCGGCATTCCCGTCGCGATTGGGGCGGCGCTCACATTCGTGACCACCAAGAGCGACAACGTGGCGCTGAGCGTGTTCGGTGACGGGGCCACCAATATTGGAGCGTTCCACGAGGGACTCAACCTGGCCAAAGTCTGGAATCTTCCCGCCATTTTTATCTGCGAGAACAACCTCTACGGCGAGTACAGCCCCCTGGCGACGACGACCGCAGTGAGCGATATCGCCGACCGCGCACTCTCGTTCGGCATGAACTCAGAGACCGTCGACGGGCAAGACGTTGACGCCGTCGAGGCAACGATCGCGCACGTCGTCGAACGAGCGCGCAACGGCGGTGGACCGACGCTGGTCGAAGCGAAGACCTACCGCTACTCCGGGCACTCGCGTTCCGACCAAGGACTGTATCGACCCGAAGGTGAACTGGAAGCCTGGAAGAGTCGTGACCCGATTGAGCTCTTCGCCAAGAAACTCGGCGCCAACGGCGATCTCGGGGGCCTCACCCTCGACGAGATTCGTGCACAACAGCGCGATCGCTTTGACGACGTGCAGCGCCGCGTGCTCGAAAGCCCTTCGGCGACCGTCTCGGACATGTTCACGCACGTGCTCGCCCCCAACCACTGAGCGAAGGAATCGGCATGCGCTACACGCTGAAGATGCCCATCCAGGGTGACACGACCCGTGAGGTCTTCATCACCGAATGGCTTGTCGAAGTCGGCCAGACGGTCGCGGTTGGTGACGTACTCCTCACGGCCGAGACCGACAAGGCGGCCGTGGAAGTGCCCTCGCCGTTCGCCGGTGTCCTCGTCGAGCAACTCGTTGCTCCGGAAGACGAAGTGGAGATCGGCGCGCCGTTTGCCGTGATCGAGGGCTAGTTTGACCAGCGGCGACGTCGATCTGAGAGGGGAACCATAAATGGGGAAATTGCGACTCGGCGTGATTGGTGCGGGCTCGTGGGCGGTTGCGTCGCACCTGCCCGAGTTCGCCAAGCGTCGCGACGAGATTGAATTTGTGGGCGTTTCGCGTAAGGGCGACGACACCCTGCAGAAGATCAAGAGCGATTGGGGCTTCCAGGTCGCGAGTGAGGACTACCGCGCCGTCCTCGACGCCGGCCTCGACATCTGTCTTGTCGCGAGCCCCACCGGTTTTCACCACGAACACGCCAAGGCCGCACTTGAGTCGGGGGCCCACGTCCTCGTCGAAAAGCCAATGACCATCACCCCCGATCACGCCTGGGACCTCGCCCACAGTGCCGATCGTTTACACCGACACCTGCTCGTGAGCTTCGGTTGGAACTACAGCCCCATGCTTCGAAGCGCCAAGGCCCTCATGGACGAGTACGGCGTCGGCCAGATTGAGCATCTGATGTTGCACATGTCATCGTCGACGCGCGAACTGCTGATGGGAACGGGCGCCTACCCCGACGCCTCGCCCGAAACCACGCCGGAGTCTCGCACGTGGACGGACCCCGCTCTTTCCGGTGGTGGCTACGCCATGGCGCAGTTGACCCACGCGTTGGGCGTCGCGCTGTGGCTGACCGGACTGCGCGGCAGCGAAGTGTTCGCGTTCATGTCGGCGCCCCCGGGCGCACCGGTCGAGCTCTACGACGCGGTGGCCCTGCGATTTGACGGTGGTGCGATTGGCACCATGGATGGCGGTTCGGCGCACACCAACGCCGGCGACAACAAGCACCAGGTGGAGATGCGCGTCATCGGCTCGGAGGGTCAGTTCCAGATCGACCTCGAGCGCGAAGCGCTCTGGTTGTTTCGCAGTCCGAATACCAACTTCCGGCCGCCACTCGAACCCAACGCCGGTCTCTACGACTGCATCGGACCACCGAACGCACTCGTCGATCTCGCGCTCGGCAAGGATGTCGAGAACTGTTCACCGGGCTGGCTCGGAGCTCGTACCGTTGAAATTCTTGACGCCTGTTACCGCAGTGCGCGTAACGGCGCGATCGCCACTATTCCCAACGAACTGTAAGGAGGATGTGTGCAACGACTCTGCTTCTCGTTCAACATTAAACCGGGAACCTTCGACGAGTACAAGAAGCGCCACGACGAAATTTGGCCCGACCTGGTCGCAGAGTTGAAGGCGGCCGGACTTTCCAATTACAGCCTGTTCGCCGACACCGACGAGCGAATCATTGGTTACGTGGAATGCGAACCCGACGCCGACACGAGTTTCGCCTATCTCGCCACTGCCGACGCCAACAGGCGCTGGAGTGAATGGTTCAGCGACATCATTCTCTCGGATGGAGCCGTGCAGAGCGACGACCACGCGTTGCGAGAAGTCTGGCACCTCGCGTGAGTACCACCATCGTCAAGGTTGACGCCATACCGGTCACGTACCCCGAGCCGAACGACTCCAACTCGACGCGCTTTCTTCTGTTCTGTCGAATTGAGACCTCCGACGGACACGTTGGTTGGGGTGAAGCGATCACCCAATTCGAAGAGTCCACTCGCGCCGCCGCCGTCATCCTCGAAGGACTCGCCGACGTACTCATTGGTCGCAGTCCGCTCGACCACAAGGCGATCCTCGCTGACCTCGAACGTCGCTCGTGGTGGTACAGCTACGGCGGAGGCGTCGCGTCGTTCGCGACGAGCGCGATCGACGTCGCGCTCTGGGACGTACGGGGCAAGGTGCTGGGCCTTTCGGTGTCCGAACTGCTCGGTGGTTGCGTTCGCCCGACGCTGCCGGTCATTGCCTCCACGCACGCCTTCAATCCAAGTTTGCAGTTCGAGGCCGAGCGCCACGGCGCCTACGTGCGCGAAGAAGGCTACACCGGCGTGAAGATTGGAATGGGTAAGCGGGGTGAGGCGCGACTCGGCTACGACATACGTCGTGACGTTGACTTCGTTGGGCAACTTCGCGACGCCATGGGTCCCGACGCACTGTTATCGATGGACCGCGGCCAGAGTCTCGTCTGGACGGTATCGGACGCCATCGATCGGGCCCGCGCGTTTCACGAGTACAACCTGGCGTGGATCGAGGAGCCCCTCGAGCCGCAAGACGTCGAGGGGTTTCGGCGACTTCGCGAACACGTGTCGTGTCTCGTCGGAACGGGCGAGCGCGAGTTCACGCTTCGCGGTTACCAAGAACTCGTGACGAGCGGGATCTGCGACGTCGTCGGATTCGACCCGGGCCGTGCCGGTGGGATTACCACGGGACTCAAGGTCATTCAGTTGGTCGAAGTGGCGAACACGTGGTTCAACGCCCACGCGTGGAGCAGTGCGGTCACGACGGCCGCCAGCCTCGCCCTCTCGGGAAGCACCACACGGTGCTTGGTGTTCGAGATGAAGCCGCTGGCCAACCCGATGCAAGATGAGTTGGTGACCCAGCCGTTCAAGCAGTCGGGTGGGACCATTGCGGTGCCCGACGGACCGGGCCTCGGCATTGAAGTGATCGAGTCGGTGCTCGATCACTACCGACTGCGCTAGCGAGGTTTCCCACTTCGAGAGATCGTTCGATCGCGTCACGCGACGTGTGGCGTCAAAGCACAGAACAATTTGAGAAAAGAAGAGGGGCCCGGGGAAACCCCGGGCCCCTCTCGAGGTCAGCTCCAAAGGGGAATTAGAAGCCGGCGCTCTTCACATTGGCCGATGTGAACACTGTCGCAGCTCCAGCGGCAACGGTTTGCTGGGGCAAGACAACTTCCTTGACTCCGGCGCACGTGAACGACTGACCCGTCTTACCGGTCAACGTTCCCGCCAGAACTGCCTTCATTGCACACGCGGCAACCTTGCCCTCTTGGGTAAAGTTCCACAGCGCGAAACTGTGCACGCAGTTGTTCTTCGC
>DATCFS010000243.1:0-2605 GCA_036509375.1 Acidimicrobiales bacterium | reverse complement strand
GTGGCCGTCGCGGTAGCGGCGAAGAACGCGACGCAGGCCGGCGCTGTAAACGTCGGCGGAACGTCCCACGCCGAGAAGTTCGCCAGGCGTGCTGGTCACGCGCGTTGCACCAATGGATGTAGAAGAGTGTCCTTTGCACCGCAGCGGCGCCATTTCCCACTCGGCGCCGCCGATTCGGGTCGATTGGTCATGGACGAAAGGTAGTCCCTCGACGGGCCCTCCGGGACGAACAATGGAGTGTGGTTTGGGTGTGCTAAGTGAGAGGTATGTTCACGACGCCGACGGACGCGTACGCGCCAATCACTAACGCGTCGAAGCCGGTGAGCGCGCTACGGCGGCGATTTCCGAAGCACGTGCCGGGTCGGCCCCGCACGAAACTGCGTATCGCCTTGGCAATTATTACTCCCTTGGCGGTATTGGGACTCGTGTTGTTGGCCGCCTCGCGCTACCAACCACTCACGCCGAAAATGTACGGCTATTACGACTCGCGGGTGCTCACGAGCGCGGGCACCGCCGTACCCTTCTATAACTCGAAGGGTCCGCACAGTGACCAGGTGTGGTTGGAGCCGAAGGGTGCCTTTACGGTCGAAATCGAGATGACCATCGACAATAACGGGCCGTTTCCGATCAGGGTCGAGAACGTGGGCGCTCACGATGCGTCATCGCGGCCGAAGGTCTTCTTCGACCGCTTCGGTGAATACGGTTTGACGGGCGCCACACCGATGCACCCGTTCATCATTGTGGGCCATAGTACGGCGACGTTGGCCGTGCACTACGTCGAGCAGTGCGTGCCTTCCGCGACCGGAAATGTGATCACCGTCGCGCAGCTGCCGGTGACGTTCTCCTTTCTCCACTTCGAGCACACGGACTCCGAACTGATCGAGCCGTTCCAAATCAAACGTCGCCCCAGCTGTTAGGAGTGGTCGTACACTGAGCCATGCGCGTGTCCGTGTCGAAGGTTTCGGTGAACGCCGCCAAGGGGACGGTCTGGAAGGTCGTCACCGAGCCGGTGCACGTCCGCCAGTGGCAGTACGGCAGCGTCCTCGACACCGACTGGTCGATTGGTGGATCGATCAGGTTCACGACTGAGTGGGACGGGCAGACCTTCGAACAGTGGGGGACCGTGTTAAGTGTCGACGCGCCGAACAAACTCAGTTACTCCCTCTTCGCGCCGCGTCCCGACCTCGAGGACCGGGACGAGAATTACTTCACGATGACCTACGAATTGACCGACGATCACGGTGTCACGGTGCTCACGATCACCCAAGAAGATCCCCGACCCTCCGATGGTCCCGATGACGATGAATCAGAGGATGAGAATCCCGTGTTGATTGCTCTGAAGGGCGTCGCCGAGTCGTTGGAGTACGACGACCAGAATTGATGAATCACGCTCAGCGCCTACTCATCCCCCGGAAGTTGCAGCGAGGTGACCGCGTCGCCGTTCTCTCACCGTCGTGGGCCGGGCCGGCGATCTACCCTGACGTGCACGACGCGGGACTTCGGGTGCTGCGCGGCGAGCTCGGTCTGGAAGTCGTTGAGTATCCGACCACCCGAGAACTGAACGCGTCACCGCGCGACCGCGCCCGTGACATCAACGCTGCCTTCGCCGACCCGACCATCGGCGCCGTTCTCGCGAGCATCGGCGGTGACGACCAAATCACCGTATTGCCCTATCTCGATCCCGACGTTGTGGCGGCCAACCCCAAGGCCTTCTTCGGCTTCAGCGATAACACGAACCTTCTCAACTGGCTGTGGACACTCGGTATCGCCAGCTATCACGGCGGATCGACGTTGCTGCACCTGGCCCGCCGCGGGGGAGTGCACGACGTCGCCCTCCAGTCCCTTCGCCACGCCCTGTTCGATGAGGGAACGTTCGAGATCACGGCGCTCGAGCGGTTCACCGAGGTGTACCGCAAATGGGATGAAGAGCCGTCGCTCGTCGAACCACTTCCAACGTCGCCCGAACCCGGTTGGCGGTGGCATCAGGCGACGACGAGCGCGAGTGGACCGACGTGGGGAGGCAACCTCGAGATTCTCCACTGGAACCTGGCGGTCAACCGTTGGATCCTTCCTGTTGAGGAGTACGCGGGATGCGTGTTGTTACTCGAGACGTCCGAGGAGATGCCCTCGGGCGAAGAGGTATTTCGCATGTTGCGCGACTTTGGTGAGCGCGGACTCCTCGGTCAGTTCTCCGCCGTTGTTGTCGCGAAGGCCAGGGCGTGGACGACCGATCGACCGTTGAGCGGCCTCGAGCGCGAGCAGTACCGCGACGAGCAGCGCCGTGCCGTGCTGACGGTCATGGCTACCTACAACCCCGAGGCGATGGTGGTCATCGGTCCAGATTTCGGCCATACGGATCCGCAGTACATCGTCCCTTACGGAGGTGTGATGACAGTTGACGGACCAGGGAGGCGCATCACCGCCCAGTACTGAACGGTCCTTTTGACGCCGGCGTTGCACGCTCTATTGGTCTAAAGTTAAGATTCTATCTTTTAGACGGAAAAATTTTAGTAATAGGCGGAATAATGTCTATTAGCAATGTTCAATGACGTGAACTGCTCGCATTAAAAGATGATATTATGTACTTAAGGAGGTTGTCGCCATG
>DATCFS010000242.1:0-2631 GCA_036509375.1 Acidimicrobiales bacterium | reverse complement strand
CGTCGATCCACTGGTTGCCGACAAGGACGGGATGTCGGCGGCCCTGGCGCTCTCACTGCTCGCAGTGCAATTGGACGAGAAGGGGCGCACACTGCTGGACCGTCTCGACGAGGTTGAGTCGCACTTCGGTGTTCATTCGATCTACCAACTGTCGTTGCGAGCTGGGGGCCCCGACGGTCTCGAGGCGATCAGGAATGCGGTTACCCGAATGCGCGAACGTCCCCCGTCGTCGTTGGGCGGCATCGACGTGAGCGAGTCCTTCGATCTGGCGAACGGCTACGAGGGACTCGGTTCGACCGACGGCGTCCTACTGCGGCTCGGATCGTCGGGTCGGGTGGTCGTTCGACCGTCCGGCACTGAGCCGAAACTTAAGGCCTATATCGAAATCACGTCGCCGCCGTCAACGGTGACTTCGCTCGCCATACAGCGACAAGAGGCCGCGACAAAAGTGAGCGCCGTACGTGTTGAGTTAGAGGACTTGTTGCGCTTCTAGGCACTACGCAGTGCGGCGTAGCCGGGCTTGATGACCGTGTTGATCAAATTGAGTCGCTGATCGAACTGAAAGAACGAACTCTTGGCGGCGTTGAGGGTCATCCACTCCATGTCGGCCAGCGTCCATCCGAAGGCCTCAGCGCACGTTTCGAACTCGCTCGTCATCGAGATGCCGCTCATCAGACGGTTATCAGTATTGATCGTCACGCGAAACCGCAGTTCGCGGAAGAGTTCAATGGGGTGCGTGGCAATTGACTGCGCCGCGCCAGTGTGCACGTTCGACGTCGGACAGACCTCAAGGGGGATTCGACGGTCCCGGATGAAATTGGCGAGCCGACCGAGGTGGAACTCACCGTCCTTCTCGATGATGTCGTCGGCGATGCGAACGCCGTGTCCTAACCGCTCGGCGTTGCAGAACTGCACCGCCTCCCAGATTGATGGCAGACCAAACGCTTCGCCGGCGTGGATCGTCATGTGGAAGTCTTCGCGCTGCACTAGATGGAACGCGCGAAGATGATGCGTCGGAGGGAAGCCGTCCTCGGGGCCGGCGATGTCAAATCCGCACACGCCGCGGTCTCGGAACGCTACCGCGAGTTCGGCGATCGTCTCGCTGAGATTCGCCTGGCGCATCGCAGAAAGAATCGCACGAACGATGATCGTGTGGCCCTCCACGTGCGCATCGTGCATGCCTCGTTCAAATCCAACGAGCACGGCACTGACGACTTCGTGCAACGTGAGCCCCCCGCTCAAGTGCAGCTCAGGAGCGAATCGAATCTCGGCGTAGACGACGCCGTCGCGCGCGAGGTCAAGTGCCGCTTCGAATGCCACGCGCTCTAGTTGGTCCTTCGTTTGCATGACCGCGGTCGTGTGCGCGAAACCCTCCAGGTACCGCACGAGATCGCTGCCCGGTGTGTCGGCAATGAACCACGCCCGTAGTTCGTCGGGATCGTTGGTCGGCAGCCCGGTGTACTTCGTCTCTCGCGCCAACTCCAGCACGGTCGTTGGCCGCAGACCCCCGTCGAGGTGATCGTGCAATAAAACCTTCGGCGCTCGCCGGATTACGTCGCGCGTTAGTGGTGTAGCCGTCATGAAGAAAGGCTAGTCAACAGAGGTGTGTGTTACTTGTTGACACGTTCGAGTAGCAGCGGTGCGGCGTTCACCGGTCGTTCACCTACGACCGTGGCGTCGACGATCGCGTCGCGCCCGCGTTGAAGATGCGCCTCATCATCCGCGTGAAGTTCGAAGAGCGGCTGCCCCTTCGAAATCGCTTCGCCTTCACGCACTAGACACACAACACCGGCGGACGCACTGACGGGGTCCTCCTTGCGCGCTCGACCGGCGCCGAGTCGCCAGGCCGCGACCCCAACTTTCAGCGCGTCAATCGATTGAACGATGCCGTCGCGTTCGGCGAGCACGTCGTCGCGGAACTGGGCCACCGGCAGGACCGCGTCGGGGTTGCCACCTTGCGCCTGGATCATCTGTCGGTACACGTGGTACGCCGAGCCGTCGTCGAGTTTGGGTGCGGGGTCCTCGTGTATGCCAACGAGTTCGAGCATGATCCGCGCCAACTCCACGGTGAGCTCGCGTACATCGTCGGGACCTTCTCCTTGCAACACCTCAACCGATTCGGTCACCTCGAGTGCGTTGCCAATGGCCCGACCAAGCGGAGCATCCATGGACGTGAGCTGCGCCACCGTCGCGACGTCGTGATCGGTGCCGAGTCGAACCATCGTGGTCGCCAGTTCACGCGCCCGCTCGAGCGTCTTGATAAAGGCGCCTCGCCCGACCTTCACGTCGAGTACCAAGGCGTGCGTTCCTTCGGCGATCTTCTTGGACATGATGGACGACGAGATGAGCGGAATTGATTCGACCGTTCCCGTGACGTCGCGAAGCGAATACAGTTTGCGATCGACCGGAGCGAGTCCCTGTCCGGCGGCGCAGATGACGGCGCCTATCGAGTCGAGTTGCTCGCGGATCTCATCGTTGGAAAGGAATGCACGCCAACCGGGAATGGACTCGAGTTTGTCGAGCGTTCCTCCGGTGTGGCCGAGTCCACGTCCGGACAGTTGGGGAACGGCCGCTCCGCACGACGCGACCAGGGGTGCGAGTATCAGGGAGATCTTGTCGCCGACGCCGCCG
>DATCFS010000241.1:0-4695 GCA_036509375.1 Acidimicrobiales bacterium | reverse complement strand
CAATTGGCTCGTCTGCACCGCCGCCGTCTCATCAGCGAGCCGTTTCACGATCAACACGGTGGACGAAGTGCGCTCGCGCGCTACCCGGCGGGCACCGCCGAGCGAATGCTGCGTATTTCGCAATTGCGCTCGACCACCAAGCAGTTAGACGAACTGGCGTGGCGCCTCTGGTGGGAGGGCTACGACGTTGAGCCGGACATCATCCGAACCTTCATTCTAAAAAAGGCGACCCGGTGGGACGAACAGCACCGTGAGATTCGCGCGGTCAACTCCGCCGAAAGTGCCGTCGAAGAAGTCAAAGGGGAGCGCGATGTCCTCGAGGCAGTCTTCTTCGAGCACCTGAAGGCCGGTCCCGCAATGGCGTCGGCCCGCAAACGAATTGGTCGCGGCTCAGAACTGTACGCCGAATTCTCGTCGCTCCTGATCGATCTCATGAATGGCGATCTCTCCGTTCTCGACTCCTCCGAAACGGGACTCTTCGACCTCGACGCCTCGGGCAGGAACGCACAGACCGGTGGAAACGAGGACACCCGTCGAGCCGGCGTGGTGGCGCTCGCCGCAATGCAAAGTGGCATGGATCTGCCGTTCATTCAACTCGTCGCGACCCTGGACGACAAGGAAGTGTCGAACGCCCGACCGGTCGCCCTTAGATTTCTCAGCCTGATCGCGAATGTGGGCGGCATCGTGCAGGACGTCTTCGGCGGCTCCGGTCACGGCCGTGACAACGTCGGCAAGAGCCTGATCACCATGTCGGAGAGCTCTGAAGAACAGGTCCTCGCACTTCTCCTGACGTCCTTGTTTCTAAAGGACGACGGAGTCCGCGAGAGCCTCCCGGAACTCACGCCAATGGTGGTGCAACCTCCGACGATCTCGTTCCTCGACTTTCTGCGGCTTCGCTACCTCGCCCTCGAAGTGCCGGGCTTCGTCTCCCTGCTAGCGCCCGCGCTCGTGCGCGACGCCTTCGGGTCACCAGAGGGCGCCGAACGTTGGCGTGTGCGCTTTGACGAATACTGGATGAGCCACTTCATGGAACTGCAAGAAGCGATGGCCCTTCGTCCCGACTTGTTCGCGGAGGATCCGCTCGAACATGAGGATTTAGAAGAATTTGAGGTCAAGACTAAAAAAAAAAATCTAAAATGAGGTTCTGGTCGGGCGAATGTAGCCGCGTGTTTACGGACTGGGAGGGTCTCACCACGAGCTATTGGGAGAGGCGCGCGCCGACGCAAGACCTGCCATCATCGCATTTCGACGCGACGCCCGACCTCGTCTTTGGCTAGCTTCGCCCACGTTCGCGATCTAGAGAAGACCGAGATCACCCGTATTGGTGTGTGCGCGCTGATGACAGGCTTCGCAGAGATACTGACAGTTCGCGACCTCGTCGTCACCGCCCGTCGCCAACGCTTTCTTGTGGTGGAACTCTTTGGCGGGGAGTCGACAGTGGCCGTAGTGCGGACACCAACTGTCCGTGCACTCACACGTTCCGCGGGCGCGCTGTCGAGCGAGCTTTTGAACTGACTCCGAAAACGCCATTGAGTTCTCTCCGGACTGTCCGGTCTGGACTGTGCGTGTACTAGGTAACCAGCGTATCGGTGAATACGGCCGACGCGCGACCGGCCGCGCTACACGTTGAACGTCTGGCCGACCATGAGGACCGCTTCCTCAAAGGGCACCGCCGGTGAGAAGTGAAAGCCCTGACCGAGTGAACAGTGTAACGATCGAAGTCGGTCAAGTTGTTGCTGTGTTTCGATCCCTTCGGCGAGCATCGTCATGCCGAGATTGTGACCCAATGAAACGAGGGTTTCGAGAAGTCGATCGCTGTGGATGCTTTCGACTGAGGGTCGAACAAAGGTCTGGTCGATCTTGATGATCATCGGGTTCAACATATTCAGATACGAAAACGAGGAGTACCCGGTGCCGAAGTCGTCGAGCGCGACGCCGATGCCAAGGTTGGTCAACTCCTCAATCAACTGCAAAGTGCCCGTCACTTCTTCGAGGGCAATGCTTTCAGTAATTTCAATAATGAGACGGTCGCCGGGCAGCGCACTCGCCGACAACTCCTGCTTCACCATCGTCAAGAGGCCCGGGTCGTGAAACTGTCTCGATGAAAGGTTGACGGTCACGTAGGGCTCGGAAAGTGAAGCGCTCGATTGGATCCACTGACTGGCCGCGGTGATCGCTTCGTGAAGCGCGAAGCGACCAAGTTCCAATATGAGATCGCTCTGCTCCGCGAGGGGAATGAAAACGGTCGGGGGCACCCAACCGCGATCGGGATGGCGCCAACGCATGAGGGCCTCGAAGCCGACTATCTCGGTCGTCGACAGATGCACGATCGGTTGGTAGTGCATCGCCAACTCACCAGAGGGAATCGCCTGACGTAACTGCTGAACCAGGCTGAAGCGGTTTATCACTTGATGGTGCATGCCGGGGACGTAGATGAAGTGGCGACCCTTACCGAGACGTTTCGCTTCGTACAGCGCGACGTCGGCGTCGCGCACCACGTTGGACACGTCGGTGCTGGCCGAGTCCCAGACCACTACACCGAGGCTGGCGCGCTGTTCGAGCTGAAGTGTAGAAATCGCGAAAGGTTCGTCGAGCACGTGCAAGAAGCGCTCAGCAATGAGTTCGGCCTCCTCCGGTCCCGATATGCCCTCGGCGAGGTAGAGAAATTCATCACCACCGAATCGACAGAGGGTGTCCGTGGCACGAGAGACCGTCTCGAGTCGCCGGGCCACTTCGAAGAGCAACTGGTCACCAATCATGTGGCCGTACGTGTCGTTGACTCCCTTGAAGTCGTCGAGGTCCAGGAGGAGTAGTGCCCCGTGACCGCCCTGGCGCATGATGCGCGAATGGGTCTGGGTAAGTCGGTCGTCGAAGAGCGTTCGATTGGCCAGACCGGTCAGGGGGTCGTGCAGCGCCTGGTGCGAAAGCTGGGCCGTCAACATCCGCTCCTCAGTGATGTCGCGCTCCGAGATGATGAAGTACATCGTGTTGCCCAATTTGTCGCGGGCCGGCGACTTCGAGACTTCGGCGATAATCATCCGGCCGTCCTTGTGCAAGTAACGCTTGACGTATCGGATCTGGCGAATCTCACCGTGCAGGAATCGCTCGTGCGACGCCTCGGTGATGCCGACGTCGTCGGGGTAGGTGAACGGTTTCGAATCAAAGCCAATGAGTTCAGGGCGCGTGCGACCAATCATTTGACAGAACGCGTCGTTCGCCGCGATGATGCAGTCGTGCAAATCGGTGAACACCATCGGCGCCATGTTGTCCTCGAAGGCCAGTCGAAAGTGCTGTTCGGCTTCGAGTCGAGCCTGTTCGGCGGCTCGCTGCGAGCTGTTATCGCGAATTGAACCGACGGCCCATCGTCGACCGTCCAACGTCAGCGACGAAAGCGCGAAGTCAACGGAACGTTCGCTGCCGTCCTTCATGAGGACGTTGAGCTCTCGGTCATTCCAAATGATCCGACTGTCGGGATCGCGGGTGTACTGGAGACGGGCCTCACCCTCCAGCGTTCGCAGTTCCGGCGGTATCAACATTTGGACGTTCTGTCCGACGAGCTCTTCACGGGTGTAGCCGGTGAGGTGAGAAAGTTCACTGTTGACGTACTGCATGACACCTCGCGCGTCCAAGAGTGCGGTGCCGTCGGGTAGCGCTTCGAGCAGGTTTTGCCACGAAAGTGAATGTTCGTCCATGAACCCCACTACTTTCCCACCCTCATACGTGCAACGGGTCCTTACGCACGCGCCGCATTCCTTTAATTCTACGGTCGCGAGGTCCGCGTGACGATCTCTTAAGAAGGTCATCTGTCTGACGACGCGCGAGAATTATCGGAATTTCGAGAGTTGATGGACTGATCATGGGCGGCCAATCATTCTGCACGACAAAAAACAACCGAAGTGTGAAAAAATCACAATCAGAACACTCTTGGACTTCTTTTGTTCGTGCCTCAATCAGTTGATGATCGAGCTTGGCTGAGAACGGTTACGTCGTCTCGGTGTCGGGAGTGTCCGGATGATCGGCGACCCACTCTTGGTCGGTCTCCATGTCGGGACGATCCTTCACCCACTGAGCGTGTCCCGGATTGTGTGGATCGAGCAGATCATCCGTGACGTCCATGTGAGTCTCACGTTGAATGATGTCCTCGGTCGCGAACCCGGGCGTCGCGACTGGCTCAACCTCGATTTGATTGACGTTGACAACGTTGGACATTGACGGCTGCGGCTTCGGTGCGTAGTCGAAGTGGCGTTGCGATCCGCGCCGGCGCATGAGCGTCGCACCGCCAACGAGTATCAGGATCACGACGAGCGCTATCACGTACGGCATGCGACCACCTCGGTCCTTCGTTTCGAACGGTCACCCGTCCGCAGTGAGATTCACTAGGTATGGAGCATACCGAGCGCCTGCCAGTTGGGCGCGATCAACGAGACGCTGTGATCGCGCCCATCACGGTAGGTTCACGATGAACAGGTCCGTCGTTGCGACCTTTGTTACTACCATTGAGCCGCGAGGTGAAACGTGTCCCAAGTGCTCTTTACGGCTTTCAGCAACCGTGCCGACGCGGTTCAACTCGCCCACGAGGCCGGCCGACGCCTCGATGTCGACGGGGTCTCGTCGTCGCTCCACCTCCTGGACGATCCCGATATTCCGAAAGTCGACGACACGACGCTTGTGGTCAGTCTCGGAGGTGACGGGACG
>DATCFS010000240.1:0-3561 GCA_036509375.1 Acidimicrobiales bacterium | reverse complement strand
CGATTACTCAACATTGCATGTCGACGCGACTGACTTACTCGCCAACGTGCGAGCGGCGGCGGAGTTCGAGTTCAAGCGTTCGTTGGCCAAAATCGGCCAACCGGTCGACCGCGACGAGTGGTTCATGACCCCCCAAACGGTGAACGCGTACTACAACCCCGGTTTCAACGAAGTGGTCTTCCCGGCGTCGATCATCCAACCTCCGTTCTTCGACGCGACTCGTGACGAGGCCGCCAACTACGGCGGCATCGGGGCGGTCATCGGTCATGAAATCGGTCACGGGTTTGACGACCAGGGTTCGAAGTTCGACGGCACCGGAAAATTGAACGACTGGTGGGTGGAGTCGGATCGCAAGGCGTTTGACGAGCGTGCCTCCGCTCTCATTGCGCAGTACGACGAGTTGACGCCGCTGCAGACACCGGACCTTCACGTGAGCGGCGCGCTCACGGTGGGCGAGAATATTGGCGACCTTGGTGGCCTCGCCATTGCGTGGAAGGCCTACCTACTTTCCTTGGACGGCACCGAGCCGCCCGTCGTTGGCGGGCTGACAGGGGGGCAGCGGTTCTTTTTCGCGTGGGCTTACAACTGGCGCGACAAGTTGAAGAAAGAGGAGGTGGAACGTCTCTTGGCGATCGATCCTCACTCGCCTGACGAGTTTCGAGCCAACCAAATCGTTCGCAATCTTGACGCCTATTACGACACCTTCGACGTGCGTGAAGGTGACGCCATGTGGATCGATCCGGAGAAGCGCGTCACCATTTGGTGAACCAGTGGCTGGCGCTAACGGGCGCCCTTCAACGACCATTGAGTACGAACTAAAGATCACTCGTCATCGCCGCGGCAATCTCTTCTGCACCGGCACGTAACTCCTCATCCGAAAGGTTGGGTAGCACGTCTTCCCAGAGCGGGAGCATCATTCCATGGGCCTCCACCATTCCGAGGGGACGGGGCAGGAGCCACACGTGAAAGTGGGCACCACCATCGCCCCACCGGTAGAGGTGCACTCTCGCCACGTCGCCCAATGAGAGGATTGCGCCCTCAACTTTCGCCACCATCAGACCGAAATCCGACGCCAGCGCTGTCGGTAGATCTCCAAAGGAATCGAAATGCTCTTTGCTGGCGAACCACACCGCTCCACGGAGGCTCCCACCAACGGGAGGATGCAGTGTCCAGTTCGCGTCGGACCAGACGGGCTTCGTCGCGTGTCCCGTGCAGATACCGCACGGATCACCGCCGGGTTCCCCTCGTCTCGGCGGCTCCGGAATCACCGGCTCACCGAGGGTTCGTGGGATGAGTGGCTCTTGGTAGGGCAACGTCATTGCTGATTCCTCCTCTTGGGAATGCTTCGATTTGTGTTCACTTCGACTCGTCATCGCTTTCGTTCGTGCCATCGGGTTTGCGGGCGACAAATTTGAGGTTCCAATCGACGACCATCGTGATGGGCAAAAACCCGATCGATTGGAGTCGCACGAGCAGAGCGGCCGGTTCGATGGGGTTATAGGTATCGCACGAATGGAAGAGGTGAAGTTCATTGCTCGCCAAGCTGTCCGAACCAATGAGCTCGCCGCCGGGCCGGAGCACCCTGAACGCTTCGGAGAGGATTGCATTTTGCAACGGGGTCGTGGGGACGTGGTGCAACATCGTGAAGGAGGCCACGGTGTCAAAGGAGTTGTCGGCGAAGTCCGTCTGCGAGGCGTCGCCGGTGAGGACGGTCACGTTGGTTCCGACGTACTGCTGTGCGAGGAGATGAGCGGCCTCGGGACTCACTTCGATCGCCACGAGTGAACGGACGCGCTTTGCCAACCACTGCGTGGCGGCGCCGGGACCTGGACCGATCTCCAGCACGTCGTCACCGAGGGAGGCGTTCGTCAAGAAGAAGGGCAGCACTTCTTCTTGGAGGTGCGTGGCCCACTCCGGACTCGAGCACAACGTCGCGTGATTTTCGTTCATGATTCGACGGTACTGAGTGGTACGCATCATGCCAAGGCCGTAAACTGCCAACCTGTGTCGCAAGACGGACAATGTCAGGCTGACAACACGGAGACCGGGGCCGTCGTCGTTTGCACGTTCCCGATGCCCACCGGCACCGCCTTTGACTGGCACACGCACGAGGACCATCAACTGGCGTGGGCCGTGAACGGCGTGCTGACCATCCGCAGCGAAACGACCGCCTGGGTCTTGCCCCCGTCGCGCGCACTGTGGATCCCAGCCGGCGTGCGGCACGAAACACTTTCGGAGGGTACGGCCACCATGAGAGCTTCGTACGTGAGGCCAAGCACGTGCTCGATTGAGTGGACCGAATGCACACCGGTGAGCGTGACCCCCCTCGTGGCTGAGCTCATCGGCTTCCTCGAGAGCCTTGACCTCGAAACGAGTCAACGCGACCACGCCGCGTCACTGCTCGTCGAACTGTTGGAGCCCGTTGCGACGTCGACGATTGATGTACGTGTGCCGAGTGACGAGCGAGCACGGCGAGTTGCCCTTCTACTCATCGACAACCCGGCCGATTCGCGGACGTTGTCGTCGTGGGGCGATGAAGTGGGCGCGAGTGCTCGCACGCTGGCTCGAACCTTTCAAAGTGAAACGGGTCTGCCGTTTGGTCGCTGGCGGGCACGGCTACGAATTCGCGCCGCCATGAGTGCGCTCGCGACCGGAGAGTCGGTGGGCAACGTCGCGAACCTCGTGGGTTACGAATCGGTGAGTGCCTTCGTCGCCGCATTCCGACGTGAGACCGGCGTCACTCCGAGCGCCTACTTCAGTGAGTCCATGACCTCATCCGAGCGTTCGCTCGAGGTCCTTTCCTAGCGACGAGACGTTGGGCACCCCGACGACGAGTCGCGCATCTCACTCTGGTGATTCGAGGCTCGGTTGTGCGGCGGCGGCGTTGAGCGCGACGCCGAGTCCGCGTCGCGGTGCGATCACCGCATCGATGAGTCCGTACTCCACGGCTTCGTCGGGCGACATGAAGTAGTCGCGGTCGATATCGTGCATCACTTCGTCGAGGGACTTGCCGCTGTGGTGCGCGATGATCTCGCCCATGCGCAACGTGAGCGACATCACTTCGCGCAGCTGTATCTCCATGTCACTCGGCGCGCCGCGGGTGCCGGCGTTGCCCTGGTGGATCATGATGCGCGAGCTCGGCAGCGCGAGACGCTTACCCGGGGCACCGCCGCAGAGCACCATGGCCGCGGCCGACATTCCCATACCGACGCAAATAGTCGACACGTCCGGTCGCACGTTCTGGATGACGTCGTAGATTGCCATGCCGCCGTAGGCCAGACCGCCGGGGGAGTTGATGTAGAGACTGATGTCGCGGTCGGGGTCAACGGCCTCGAGGTAGAGCATTTGGGAGATGATGAGATTCGCAATCTGATCGTCGACCTCTTGACCGAGGAAGATGATGCGTTGACGAAGCAACATTGAATAGATGTCGAACGCGCGCTCGCCCTTGGCCGACTCCTCCAACACCATTGGTACGAGGGAGAACGTCGAGGGCTCTCGCTGGAGTACGTCGTTCATGGTCCACCTTTCATCTGCAATCATCTAGTTGCACTATAGCGT
>DATCFS010000239.1:0-4778 GCA_036509375.1 Acidimicrobiales bacterium | reverse complement strand
ATGGGTGGTGACGTCATCGAGGCAATGACCAACGATCGGGGGCGATGATTCGGTCGATCGACACCGGTCCCCACGATCCCTTCGGGTAGAACTCCACCGGCGGAGGATTCTCGAGCACGGGTGCGGCAATCTCCCACTGGCGTTCGATGCCGTCGGAACGGGTGAAGAGCGCCTGGTCGCCGAGCATGGCTTCGAGGATCAGGCGCTCGTACGCCTCGAGGTGGTTCGACAACTGAAACGAGTCGCCGTATCGAAAGGTCATGGTTGCGGGACCGAGTCGCATCTGCGGACCGGGTTGTTTTGCAAGGAAATGAATCTGTATCGAGCCGGGATCGGCAAACTCGGCAACCAGTTCATTGCCGTGACGCTGGTTGTCGGCGTGGTCGACGGGGAACATCTTCATGACCGGTTCGTCGAAACCAATGGTGACGACCTGGCGACTCTCGGCCATACATTTGCCAGTGCGTAGATAGAACGGGACGCCCTTCCACCGGGTGTTCTCAATGTCGGCACGCAGCGCGACGAACGTCTCGGTCTGTGAATCAGGGGCGACTCCCTCTGCGTCGCGATAACCGTCGTACTGACCGCGAATGACGTGTTCGGGGCTAATCGGGGTGATTGCCTGGAAGACCTTGTCGATTTCGTCACGAAGCGGTTTGGCTTCGAAGGAGATTGGCTGTTCCATCGCGACGAAGGCCAGCACTTGCAATAAGTGCGTGACGACCATGTCGCGGAAGGTCCCCGTCTCCTCGAAGAAGCCGCCGCGACCTTCAATGGAGAGCATTTCGGGCACGTCAATCTGCACGTAACTCACGTGATTGCGGTTCCAGATCGGCTCGAAGAGTCCGTTCGCGAATCGGAGCGCGAGAATGTTGTCAATGGACTCCTTTCCGAGAAAGTGGTCGATTCGAAAGACCTGGGACTCGTCGAAGTTGGCGGCAATTACGTGGTTGAGTTCTCGGGCCGATGCGAGGTCGACGCCGAAGGGCTTTTCGCAGATAATCTTCGAGTTTTTATTGAGTCCGACCGCGCCCAGCATTTCCACGATGCCGAGGACCGCTTTCGGAGGGACGGCGAGGTGAATGAGCTTCTCGATCGTGCCGCCCATGTCCTTCTCGGCGCTCGTGACGGCGTCGACGAGGGTGCCGGTACCATCCTCGTTGGCACTCGCAAACGAGAGTGTTTTCTCGAACTCTTCCCACATCTCACCCTCGGGCAGGTTCGATCCGAACTCACAGACGGCGTCGTAGGCGCGCGCGCGAAACTCCTTGTCCGAAATTGCGGACTTCTCTCTCGAACATCCAATGATCCGGTACTGGTGGGGCAGGAGACCCGCGACGGCCAGGTGGAACAGT
Organism: Acidimicrobiales bacterium; assembly: GCA_036509375.1. Taxonomy (GTDB): domain Bacteria; phylum Actinomycetota; class Acidimicrobiia; order Acidimicrobiales; family RAAP-2; genus RAAP-2. Next base: position 3,423 of record DATCFS010000239.1, on the reverse strand, counting down.
CCGGGCAGAATCTTGCGCTTGGCGAGGTCGCCGGTCGCACCGAACATCACGAAAATGTGGTCCGGTGGAACCTCGCTGGTCATGTCGTCAGGGTTGGACGTCATCTCATTCCTCCGGGAATTGATCTGGTCACCGTTCTACCGGTGGCGACGATGATTTCACTCACTAAGTCTGGCGTGAAAAGTCCGTGCGCCGCGACGCCCGGCGTCGTTGCGAGTTGTAGAGCAAGTTTGGCCGGTTCGCTCACGTCGCCGAAGTAATCGGCGATCACGCCGCCGTCGGGACTGCGTCCAACATCGCGGACGCGAACCGAGCCAAGTTCGCGAAGCGTCGCCTGAAGTCCGAACGCGCTCAATTCGACCGGTACTGGCGAATGGAGTGCGGCGACGGGCTTTGACGAGTCGGCAATGACCACGAACCGTCGTGCTGCCGCGGCGACAATTCGCTCGCGAAGTTGCGCGCCGCCGCCGCCCTTCATCAACCACCCGTCGGGAGCGATCTGGTCGGCTCCATCAATGGCGATATCAAGTTCGTCGAATTCGTCAAAGGGATCAACGATGAGGCCGAGATCGCGCGCCGCGCGTTCGGTCTGGATCGACGTCGCGACGTAGCGCACCTCGGGTGCGCGTTTCGCCAGTGCGGACAGGAGAAAGGCGACGGTGGTGCCAGTGCCCAGTCCCACGCGCATCCCGTCTTCGACCATTTCCGACGCGGTGTCGGCCGCTGCCTGCTTCTCCTCGTCGGCGCTCACGAAAGGGCCTCCACGTCAGCCATCACGAGTGACGCGTGCGCTTCGACGAGACCGGCAGGAATTGACGCGTCCCCGGCCAATAACAAAGCCAGGGCCGTCTTCTTGTCGTCGCCGGTCACGAGCCAGAGCAACTGTTCGGCGCGAGCGAGGGCCGGGTACGTGAGCGTCATCCGGTGCTCGCCCTGATAGAGGGCGCTGACCGCCACCAAGGAATCACGTACGTCCAGGTCGGGGTCGCCGGGAAGTAGGGACGCCGTGTGACCGTCGGGGCCGAGACCTAGGTGCACGAGGTCCAATCGTTCTGGTACGAGGGCCGAGTAGGCGCGTGCGGCCTGATTGAGGTCTGCGTCATTGACCGGCATGGGAATGATCGTCGGACGGGCCGAGCCCAGACTCTGCTCGAGGTTGGTTAGGTTGCGCGTTGGATCGCCGGCGGGAGCAATCCGTTCGTCGACTTGGTAGATGGTGACGTTCGACCAGTCCAATCTCTTGGTCGCCAGTCGCTCGAACATCGCCCACGGTGTACGGCCACCGCTCACCGCAAAAATGAACTCGCCCCGGGTCCGGATGCACCGCTTCGCGTATTCGACGACGTAGTCGGCGGCGGCATCGGCGACGAGGTCGGCGCTGTCGAACTCACGAAGTTCGTGGTGCACTACGAACTCTTTTCGACGTGACCGCCGAACTCCGCGCGCATGGCCGAAAGGACCTTGGCCGTGAACTCACCTTGTCCACGTGATTCGAATCGCTGCCAGAGAGCCGCGCTGATGACCGGCGCCGGCACTGACTCGTCAATGGCGGCATTGACCGTCCAGCGACCTTCGCCCGAATCCGAGACCCGACCGCCGTATTCGGCCAACTCCGGTGAACGGGCCAATGCGTCGGCCGTGAGGTCAACGAGCCATGATCCAATGACCGATCCGTGGCGCCACACCTCGGCGACCTCGGCCAAGTCGAAGTCGAACTGGTAGAACTCCGGATCGCGAAGGGGCGTCGTCTCTGCGTCGGCTTCGACGGCCATCGTGCCAACGTTGGCGTGCTTCAAGATGCTGAGGCCCTCGGCGATCGAGGCCATCATGCCGTACTCAATGCCGTTGTGAATCATCTTCACGAAGTGGCCCGCGCCATTGGGACCACAGTGCAGGTAGCCGTTCTGCGCCGTTCCGTCAGTCCTGGTCCGTCCCTGGGTGGGGGTGGTGCCGTCGTCGCCGGGGGCGATGGTCTTGAAGATGGGGTCGAGTCGTTGCACGACGTCGTCCTCGCCGCCGATCATGAGGCTGTAGCCGCGCTCGAGTCCCCAGACCCCACCACTCGTGCCGCAGTCGACGTAATGCACGTTGTTGGTCGTCAACTGTTTCGCGCGCGTAATGTCGTCGCGGTAATAGGAGTTACCACCGTCAATCACGACGTCGTCGTCACTCAGGTACTGGACGAGTTCATCGAGTGTGTCTTGGACGATGGCGGCCGGCAACATCAGCCAGACGGTTCGCGGCTCGGCCAGTTTGGTTACGAGGTCTTCTAACGATGAGGCGCCGACCGTCCGGTCACCCTCGAGTTTGGAGACGGCGTCGGCGTTCACGTCGTAGATGACACAGTTGTGACCGTCGCGTACGAGACGCGACGCGAGGTTCGCCCCCATTCGTCCGAGCCCTACCATTCCCAACTGCATTGGGTGGTCAGTCGCCATGGCTGTTCTCTTTCCTCTTCAGTTCTCGGTACAGCGAGATGAGCTCGTTGGTCGACGAGTCGTGCGAGAGCGTCGGCTCCTCTTTCGATTCCAGTTCGGGGATGATGGCAACGGCCAGTACCTTGCCCAGTTCAACGCCCCACTGATCGAACGAATCAATACCCCAGATGGTGCCTTGCGTGAAAACCGAGTGCTCGTAGAGCGCAACGAGCGAGCCCAACACACGCGGTGTGAGGACTTCGGCCAACAACACGTTGGTCGGTCGGTTGCCTTCCATGACGCGGTGGGGAACGACCTGCTCGGGAGTGCCGTCGGCGCGAACCTCGTCAGCGGTCTTTCCGAAGGCCAACGCTTGCGCCTGGGCGAAGACGTTGGAGGACAGGATGTCGTGATGCTCGCCCAACGGATTGAGACTCTTCGCGAAACCAATGAGGTCGACCGGGATGATCGTCGTGCCCTGATGGATGAGTTGGTAGAAGCTGTGCTGGCCGTTGGTCCCCGGTTCGCCCCAATAGACGGCGCCCGTGTCGTAGTCAACGGGCTCGCCGTCCAGCGTGACGTGCTTGCCGTTCGACTCCATGGTGAGTTGCTGAAGATAGGCCGGCAGGCGTTTCAAGTACTGGTCGTACGGCATGACGCCATTGCTCGGGCAGTTGAGGAAGTCACGATTCCAGACGGCGAGCAGTCCCATGAGGACGGGCAGGTTTTCCTTAAATGGGGCGTTGCGGAAGTGCTCGTCCATGGCGTGAAATCCGTCGAGGAGTTCTGCGAAGTGCTCGGGTCCAATCGCGATCATCGTCGAAAGGCCAATGGCCGACTCCATTGAGTACCGTCCGCCCACCCAGTCCCAAAAGATGAACATGTTGTCAGTGTCGATGCCAAACTCCGCGACTTTTTCTATGGCCGTCGACACGGCGACGAAGTGCTTCGCGACCGCTCCTTCGTCGCCGAGTGCGTCGAGCAGCCACTGGCGAGCGGAGTGGGC
>DATCFS010000238.1:0-3681 GCA_036509375.1 Acidimicrobiales bacterium | reverse complement strand
GGTCGGATCTGATCCGGCGACCTCTGGTTCGGTCATTGCGAAACAGGACATGACGCGGCCCTCGCAGAGCGGTCGTAGGTAGCGCTCCTTTTGGTCCTCGTTCCCCCAGTGAAGGAGGGTGTGCATATTGCCCTCGTCCGGTGCCATGCAGTTGAGAACCCACGGCCCAATGCGGGTCTTGCCCGCTTCGGCCTGCACCATGGTCAGTTCGACGTGGCCCAGCCCCATGCCGCCCCACTCCACCGGCATGTGCGGCAACCACAGTCCGAGGGACTTCGCCTGCTCGCGTAGTTCCACAATGGTGGTGAGGTACTGCGCGCGCGTGAGTCCCTCGTCACCATCGGGTCGAGTGACGGCGGGAATCACCGTTCCCTGAATGAAGTCGCGAACCCTCATTCGAATGGCCTCGTGCTCGGGGCTCAGGGTGAAGTCGATGGCCATTGGGCTCCTAGGAATGCGCGCTTCTCGTGGTCGTGACGAGACTAGCCGCGCCGTTCACGATCGAAGTGGCCCCCGTGACCTCACCAGTTGAACGTGCTACTCAACCTCATTCGTGAAAAATGGCTGCGCAATGCCGCTCTCCATGAATCGAGCGAGATGATCAAGGATCATCGCCCACGACTGGGCGGTATAGGCCAACGCGTCCTCCGAGTAGTCACTCTCAAAGTCGACGTGGCGAAACTGGACACTTGTTTCGTCGGGATGGTCGACGTCGGAACTGAGCGACCACGACCACGTCGAACCGGTCCACCCGGGAAAGCCTGAGGTCACGGTCATCGACACCACCTCGTTGGACGTTGACGCAATCGTCACGTGCAAGTCGACTGGAGCCTGCGCGAAGCCGAATCGTCCGGTCGGGTCGGTGAGCTCGCAGTCCGACGTCCAGAACGACCGCTGACCCTCCGACGTGCGAAGCGCCTCATAGACAGTCTCGCGAGGGGCCTTCACCGTCGCGCCGAGCGCTATACGAAGACCCATGGATGCTCCTTAGAACTCGGTTGTCACGATGGCGGCGCGAAGAACTCCAGGGCGATGTTGTCGGGGTCTCGGAAGGAAAGACCGGAACCGTACCCGGCGTCAACGATGCCACCGTGCGCGATGCCCAGTTCGTTCAGTCGCTCCTCCCAATCTTCGAGGTCGCTTCGACTCGCGGCCGCGAAGGCGAGGTGATCAAGTCCCAGCCGTCGTTCGTTGAACGCCGAGGGATCGACGAGGTCCGGGAACTCGTGCAAACCAACGAGCGTCGTGCCTCCGACCAACCAGACGACGTGGCGGAACGGACCGGTATCTTCGTCCAGTACTGGTGCCGCACCAAACAGTCGCTCGTACCACGGCACACTCTTCGTGAGGTCACTCACCGTCAAGGCAACGTGAGTAATCGTTGGAAACTCGGGCACTTATCCCCCTTTTTACGACGTGAAGTCCGAACGATAACAGCCAATCGCCCTCCGTGCACGGGGTGCGGCATCGTCGGGAACCGACTACACGACGAAGAGCGACACTGCGGCAACGGCCATCAATCCCGCGGTGAACCAACCAAGTATCGACGCCAAGCGACCGTTCACGTGTTCACCCATGATTCGGCGGTCGGACGAAACGAGCATCGTGATGACGAGAAAGGGGGCGGCAGCGACGCCGTTGATGATGGCCACCAGCACCAACAGCTTGATGGGGTTCACCGAGAGGAGGCTGAGGACCATTCCCCCGCCCATCCCGATGAGACAGAGCGCGTAGAACACCGGCGCTCGCCGAATCGATTGGGAGTAACCCGTTGCTCGACTCAGCAGCCCAGCCATAGCGGCCGATCCCGAACCGGCGAGCACGGGAATGGCGAGCAAACCGGACCCGATGAAGCCGAGCGCGAAGATGGTCGTGGCCATGCTCCCGGCGAAGGGCTTCAGGGCCTTCGCCGCCTGCGCCGGTGAACCGATGTTGACGTGGTGGCCGTGACTGCCCAACGTCGTGGCCGTCGCCACGATGATCGCAAACATGACGACATTCGAGATCGCCATGCCGGAGAAGACGTCAAAACGACTGCGCATCGTCTTGAGTCGTGCCGCCTTCGGCACGCGTCGTCGTAGCGCGACGGGCCGATCGCCCCCTTCGGGTTCGGCCCGCATGTCTTCAAGTCGGTTCATGCTCTGCCAAAAGAAGAGATACGGCGAAATGGTGGTGCCAAGGACACCGATGAGGAGCGCGAAATACGGTTTGGTGAATTGGACGTGCGGCACCACGGTGTTGAGCGCCACGGTGCCCCAGGGAATCTTGATGAAGAACAACACGACGATGTACGACAACAGCGCGATGCAGAGGTATTTCAGGACTCTCGACGTCGTCGCGAACGAACCGGTGAAGACGAGAACAATCAATACAGCGCCAGCCACGAGCGCCCACACGGTCTCGGATCCGGCGTGCAAGAGGTGCATGCCGGAACCAATCGCCACGAGGTCCGCGGCGATGTTGAGAGCGTTGGCCACGATGAGCAGGGCCACCAACAGCGCAATGGCCGGTCGCCAACGCTTCGAGAAGCGCACGACAATCAACTCGCCCAGCCCCTTGCCACTCGCCAACGCGGTGCGGTCACAGATCTCCTGGACGGCCGCCATCAGAGGAAAGGTCAGCAGCGCGACCCAGAGCATTGAGAAGCCGAACTTGGCGCCGGACTGGGCGTAGGTCGCAATACCGGACGGGTCGTCATCGGAGGCGCCGGTGATGAGACCCGGTCCGACGTCCTTCAAATAGTCGCGCCACGGTTGCCGATCGCTCTTCGACGAGACGCCGCGTTTCCGAGCGTTCATTCGGCGCTCGATTGACTCGAGTGGCTGACGGGCATGCTTTGACTCTAAAGGGATTGAGTCGCGCCTCAACACCACCGCGATGGCGCAGCGCGACTCGGGGAACAAGACCCGAGCGATTCAATGGTGGTGAAAATCACCGACACACTGTACGGAGCGTCGCTCGTACCGGAGTAACGCAACTTGACGAGGTGGGATTTCATTTGTCTCTAGACGCAAAGGGTTACGTTGGACTGGTGACCTACGAATACACGATGAAGTACATACCCACGAAGCGCAAAGGATGGCGGGAACTCGTCGAGGCCACCGTCGACCTACCGGCCAATGGATGGGAACTGTTCATGGCCGTACCGGTCACCTCCGTGAGCGCATTTTGGTTCGGTTTTTCGGGCAGCCGGACCGTTGCCATCATCCACTACTTCCGGCGACCGAAGCAGTAACTGGACAACCGGCTCGCTATTTTCCGTTGCGCTCTCGGTGAGTGCAACCCGGCCAGCAACAAGGACGGCGTTGGCCCTCTTCCAATTCTTCCCTGGTTCGACGAATTCGACGTGCTCGAGTGACAGTCTGTTTCGCATCCTCAACCCAACAAATGAATTCGTTTCGGGCCAAGGGCGTGATGTCGTTCCAGGCATCGAGAGCGACGGGGTTGGCAATCAACGCCTTCTTGAGGTCGGTGGGAAGTACGTGCACCACTCCCCCGGGAATTCGAGCGCTCGCCACGAGAACAGCGTACCGTCCAGAATGTCATTGTCATCAGACGCAGTCGCAGTCGGCGTACCTACGGCCGACTTTCGAATGCCTTTGCCGCGACACAAAAGATGTTGCCTTCTGGATCCTCCAACACCGTCCACGCGTGGAATCCCCAATCATGCTGGTCGACAAC
>DATCFS010000237.1:0-6529 GCA_036509375.1 Acidimicrobiales bacterium | reverse complement strand
GTGGCCGTTTGACGGTCTCGGTCCTTCGCCACGTGAAGGTGGGCGAGTCGCCCGAGTGGGTGAAGCGCCGGGTGCTCAGTGCCGGCATGCGTCCAATCTCCAACGTCGTGGACGCGTCGAACCTCGTGATGCTCGAATTGGGACAACCGACGCACCCCTACGACGCGCACCACGTAGGTCAACGGACCCTTCGAGCGCGACGAGCTCGTCTCGGCGAAACGCTCGAAACGTTGGACGGTGTGGAGCGCACGTTGGCGACGGCCGGCCGGGGACTCGGTGACACTGGTGAGGACTGCGTCATTGTCGACGGCGACGACCGCGTCCTCGGCCTCGCCGGCATCATGGGTGGTGCGTCGAGTGAGATTAACGCCGCGACGACCGACGTCCTGCTCGAAGCGGCCTACTTCGATCCGATGAGCATTTCGCGCAGTTCGAAGCGGCACGCCTTGCGGAGTGAAGCGTCTAATCGCTTCGAACGCGGTGTCGATCCCGAATTGGCGCTTCGTGCCGCCGCACGCTTCGTCGCCATTCTTCGTGAGAGCAACCCGGATCTCGAGTGGTTGGCCAGTCCGCTCGACGTGCGAGGTGACGTCCCGTCGCCGCCAACGGTGACGATTCGCGAGGGTGACATCGAACGGCTCCTCGGCGTGAACATCCCCCTGGACGAGGCTTCGGCGCTACTGCGTGGGCTCCGTTTCGAGGTCTCGGTCAACGACAACGAACTGACCGTGACGGCACCGTCGGCTCGACCGGACGTGCGACGTGGTGCCGCCGGACGGGCCGACGTCATTGAGGAGATTGCGCGACTGCACAGCTATCGTCGCCTCCCGCGACGCACGCCGACCTGGCCCGAACCGGGCGGTCTCACCGAGCGACAGTTGCTGCGACGTCGTCTTCGCGACGTCGTGGAGAACCTCGGGGCCAACGAGTGTTGGACACCCACGCTCGGTTCGAACGCCGACTTCGATCTCCTTCACCGTGGTCTGGAGCGCGTGCGCATCACCAATCCACTCGCGTCGGACGAGTCGGTGATGCGTGCGACGCTGCTCACCGGTCTCGCGCGGGTGTGGGCCAAGAACTCCGAACGCGGCGTGGGCAACGTCGTACTCTGCGAGATTGGCAACGTCTTCGCGCATCCGAGTGTGGCTCCGACACCACGAACGACGAAGGGCGGCGTGGGCGGGTCGGTCACCCTCGATCTTCCCTTGGAGAACGAGCGACTTACGATTGTGCTCGGTCGAGCCAACGACGACGCCACATCCGCCGTCGCCTTCTGGACGGTGCTCTGCGCCCGTCTCGGCCTCGCCGATGTCGTCGTGCGCCAGACACTCACTCCACCTCGGGGCATCCATCCCACCCGCGCCGCCGAGTTAGTGGACCGCGCCACGGGGGCCGTGCTCGGCTTCGTCGGCGAGGTCGACGGGGCGCTCCTCGACGCCGTGTCGTCAACCCCTTCGACGCAACGCGTCGGCTTACTCGATCTCAACGTCGACGTGCTCGCCGATCCACAACTCGCGCGTCGACGCGAGGAGCTCTCGACGATTCCCAGCCGCTACCCGAGCGCCGTGATCGACCTGGCGTTCGTCACGCCGAGAGCCGTGCACGCAGGGGACCTCGCCCACGAACTTCGCGGCGCGTCCGAACTCGTCGAACGGGTGGAACTGTTCGACGTGTACGAAGGTTCGTCGTTGCCCGAAGGGACGAGGAGTCTCGCGTACAGCGTGCGACTGAGTTCGCCGGAGCGCACGCTCAACGAATCGGAGGTCGCGAGCGCGCGCAACCATTTGATCGCCGCGGCCGAGACCCTCGGCGCCACCCTTCGTTGAGCGGGGTCGAAGGCGTGGATACTCGTGACTGAGTTCGTTCCACTGAGTGAGGTCGGCCGTCGCTACAGTGGTCGTTTTCCCGTCCGTCTCGGTGACGCCGACAGCGCCGGAGTCGTACGCCTCGATGGCGTGGCGCGCATGCTCCAAGACGTGGCGACCGATGACTGGGACGACACCGGCATTCAGTCGACTGACACGTGGGTGGTTCGTCGAACCTCGATTCGAACCGCGGACGGCGGACACTGGCCCCGCTACAAAGATGAGCTCACGCTCACAACGTGGTGCGGGGGTATTGGTGCCGCGTGGGCCGAACGTCGCACCAACGTCTACGACGGCGACACGTTGCTACTCGAAGCGGCTGCCATTTGGGTGCCGATTGATCCCAGCGGCCATCCGGTGCGGATTCGCCCCACCTTCTTCGACGTCTACGGTGAGGCAATGCAGGGCCGAAAGGTCTCCGGTCGGGTTGCGGCGCCGGTGGTGCCCGAGAGCGTCACGACGAGGGCGTGGCCACTTCGTCGCGCCGACCTCGACATCGTTGGTCACGTCAACAACGCGGCCGTGTGGCAGGCCGTCACCGAAGTGGTGTCGTCACCGATTGCCTGGGTCAACGTCGTGCACCATGGTCCCGTTGAAAGCGGACACGAGGTCACGCTCGCGAACGCCGCCGGATCACTCTGGCTGCTGGTCGACGGCGTGGTCAAGGTCTCGGCCGATTTCGCCGAGTAGTTCCTCTGACGGCGGTATCGACTTAGGACCGCTCGTCGCGAAGATGCAACCAATCAGGACGAGTGGAAAACCGAAAATGATGCCGGCGGTGAGCGTTTCGTGCAGTCCGATCACGCCGAGCACGACGGCGATTGCGGTGTTGAAGTACGTGACGACGACGGAGCGCGATGAGCCAACTTCCTTCACGAGTTCGAAGAAGACGAGGAAGGCGATCGCGGTGCAGACGACGCTCAACACCGCCATGCAACTCCACGTCTCACCCGACACGTGGGTAGGCCAGTGGAAGAGGTCCCAAGGAATCCAACAGACGGCCACGACGGCGGTCGCACCGGCCACGACCACCACGCCCGGCACGTGCGACAGTTTCGTGCCGAGGATGATCGGCCCCACGCAGTAGCCGAGGCAGACACCCATCATGAGACCAATCCACGTGATGGATCCGCCTCGGAGGTCGAGGCCCACGAGCAACGCCACGCCGACGGCACCAATGCCGAGACCCCAGTAACGCTGACGCGAGATGTGTTCGTCGGTCCGACGGATCTTCTGGGCGAGAACGGCGAAGAGCGGTACGCAACAGATGAGCAAACTCGTGAGCGAACTCGAGATGTGTTTTTCCGACGTGGACATGAGGTACCACGGGATGCCAAACTCGACGACGGCGAAGATGACAATCCATTTGAAATTGGCCGCCAGGATCGGCAATTGCCGTCGCGCTATGACGATTGGCGCCAGCAGCAGTGCCGCCGGTCCCGTTCGCAGCAAGACCATGACGCCAGGGTCGAGCTGTCGTACGGCGACCCGAATGAGGAGATACGGGATGCCCCAAATCACCGCCATTGCCAGAAAAAGGGCCCAACCGCGTCGCGACATGGCAATTACTCTACTCTTTGGGTGAGATTGTTGCGTTTTTATGTTTCCATGTGCATAAAATGTCACTATGCGTGTTGGAGTCGTTGGCGCCACAGGGTACGCCGGTTCTGAGGTCATGCGACTCTGCACGTCCCATCAGGACCTTGACGTGGTGATTGCGACGGGTGAGAGCAATGCCGGCAAGCGAATTGCTGACCACGTGCCCGCTTTAGCCGCCGTCTATCGCGACCAACGGTTCGAACCGTCGGATGCGGTCTTCGATCACGACCTCGACGTGGCGTTTCTGGCGTTGCCGCACGGTGAAAGTCAGAAATTCGTGCCCGAACTCGTGGAGCGAAACATACAGGTTGTTGACCTCGGAGCGGACTTTCGATTGAAGAGCGAAGCCGACTATCACCAGTGGTACGGATCGGCGCACGTGGCGGGTGAACTTCTGGCCACGTCGGTCTACGGTCTCGTCGAACGACATCGCAAGGAACTGGTGGGCGCAACGTTGATCGCGGTACCCGGTTGCTATCCGACCGCCACGTCGCTGGCGCTCGGTCCATTCCTCGACCGAAATCTCATTGAACGACGCGGCATAGTCGTGAACGCCCTGAGCGGGACGTCGGGCGCCGGTCGGGCCACGGCCGATCGACTCCACTACTCGCGCCTTTCGGGCAACGCGGAAGCCTACGGACTCTTGACGCATCGACACACGCCCGAGATCCAACAAGAACTCGACGCGCAGTTGCTCTTCACGCCGCACCTCGTGGCCACGTCGCGTGGGATGCTCGTGACGGCGTACGGCCGAATGACTGAATCGACATTCACGACCGAGGCCGCGGTCACCGTGCTTCGTGAAACCTACGCCTCGGACCCGTTCATCGTCGTGACCGACGAACCGCCGACGCTGAAGGACCCGGTGGGGAGCAATCTCTGTTTCGTGAGTGCGCGCGCCGATGCGCGAACCGGATGGCTCATCGTGATGAGTTCGCTCGACAATCTCCTTAAGGGTGCGGCCGGTCAAGCCGTGCAGGCGTGGAACGTCGCGACCGGTCGTGACGAGACGCTCGGCCTTCCCCTTACCGGAGTGACGCCGTGAACTGCATCGTCGTCAAACTGGGCGGACACGCACTCGACAGTCTGGCGCCGTCGTCGCCTGTCCTGGTCGATCTCGCCGCCGACATCCAACAACTTCGTGACCGCGGTGACAACGTGGTGCTCGTCCACGGCGGCGGACCCCAAATCGCACAGTTGCTTGAGCGCGTGGGACTCGACAGTTCGTTCAAGGATGGACTTCGCATCACCAACGACGAAACGATGCGTTACGTCGTCATGGCCCTCAGTGAAGTCAACCTCCGGATCGTCGCCGCCCTCAATCGGGCCGGTCTCGAATGCGCGGGCGTGAATGGAGCAGACGCAGCGCTGCTGCGGTCAACGTCGGTCGGCGAGCCGTACGACCGCGTCGGTGCTCGACCGGAGGTCAACCGCGCGATTCTCGAAGTTCTCTGGTCGACGGGCCTGACCCCCGTCGTCAATCCCGTCGGGCTCGACGAGTTCGGCGAACCACTCAACTGCAACGCCGATGCCGTCGCGGGCGCGCTCGCCCACGAGCTCGGAGCCGAGGTGCTCGTGTTGCTGAGCGACATCGATCAAGTACGTGGCGACCCCGACGATCCTTCGACGTCGATGCTTTCGGTCTCGGGCGCCGAGATCGTCGAAATGCAACACTCGGGAGCGGCCCGCGATGGGATGAATCCCAAGTTGACCGCGGCCCTCGATGCGCTGCACGGCGGTGCCCAGAGGATCTTGCTCGCCAATGGGACGCGGCGTCATGCGTTGCGCGACGCGGTGGCCCGGACGATTCCGACGACCGAGGTCGTGCGATGACGAGGCATTTCATCACCATCGAACATCAAAGCACGAGCGACCTCGACGCCATCTACGACTTGGCGACGTCCCCGTTCGACGATCACACCCTGAAGGGTCAGGGAGTGGCTCTGGTCTTCGAGCGGCCGAGCCTGCGCACGCGCGCGTCGAGTTCGAGCGCCGTCCACGAACTCGGTGGGTACGCGACATTCTTCAGCGATGAGGAAATCGGGCTCGATAGTCGAGAGTGCGCCGAAGACGTCGGTCGAACGCTCGCCGAGATGTACGCCATTGCCGCACTTCGCGTGCGGAGCCACGCGGTCTTTGAACGGATCCGCGCCGCGACGAACGACCGGATGTCGCTGATCAACCTCTTGAGTGGTGCGGCACACCCGACCCAGGCCGTCGCCGACGTCCTCACGATCGCCGATCAGTTCGCCAAGGGCGACGTGCACGGACTGGCCGGCCTCGAAGTCGCCTACGTCGGCGACGCGACGAACGTCACTCGTTCGCTGGCGGTAGCCCTGTTACGACTCGGCGTCAACGTCACGGTCGGGGCACCGACGGACTACCAGTTGGTGAAGGGCGGTGCGGAGGACCCCTTCGTCGCCGGGGGGACGGGGAAGCTTCGCCTCACCGACTCCGCGCGCGACGCGGTCAAGGGGGCTGACGTCATCTACACCGACGCGTGGGTGTCCATGGGCATGGAGAAGGAGACGGACCGACGCCGTCGCGACCTCTCGGCCTACCGCGTCGACGAGAACCTGCTCCGACTCGCCAAGATTCGCACGGTCGTCATGCACTGTCTGCCCGCGCACCGCGGCGACGAGATCACGAACGTGGTACTCGACAGTGCACAGTCACTGGTGTGGCGCCAGGTGTTTCACCGCCGATCAGCCATGATCGGTGTCCTTCGTTGGATTAAAGAGGAGAAGTAATGACCAAGACACAACGTCAACACCGCATTGGTGAGCTGATCGAACGAGAGAAGATCTCGACGGCGGCCCAGCTCGTCACGCGACTGCAGGCCGAGGGGATATCGGCCACACAGGCGACGGTCACCCGCGACCTTCAAGAACTGGGCACCATAAAGGTCCGTGACGAAAATGGTGCGCGCCGTATCGTGACCGCGACCGCGTCCACGTTCACGCACGCGCCCCTCGACCATTTGCGACGAATGATGGGGGAGTGGGTCGTCTCGGTTGAGAGTTCGGAGAACCTCGTGGTGATCCGAACGCCACCGGGCTGCGCCC
>DATCFS010000236.1:0-11255 GCA_036509375.1 Acidimicrobiales bacterium | reverse complement strand
TAGCGCGTGTAGTCGTTACCGCACTCGGTCCACCCGAGACCGGACAGTGCGAAGGTGAAGGCCAACCCGGCCGTGAAGAGCTGCCATCCTGCGAAGGGGGAGGCCTTAAAGCTTCCCGCGCCGTGTCGCAGGTCGTAGTAGGCGAGCAGCACGAATATCGCACCGAAGGGAATGATGAGGGCCCGTAAGACTTTCACCATGGTCGCGTGACCGAGGTACGGCATGACCGCTTGAATGGCCGCGGCAAGCACGATGTAGACGACTTTCAACGCACTCGACGTATGAATGCCCGCCATCTGGGTGAGCACGAGTGCCGCGCCGACGATAAGGATCAGTCCTTCGGTCTCGAAACCCAACTGAGTAAGCCAGTTGAAGAAACTGACGAGACGCGATCCCCGAGTGCCAAAGGGCGCTCGACTGATGGCGAACGCGGTCGTACCGGTTTCGGGACCTTGGAGCGACGCGAGACCAAGCAAAAAATACGAGATATTGCCGAGAACAATGATGATGAGCGCCGTGTAGAAGCTGAAGCCGAATCCCATCAACAACGCGCCATAAATGAAGTACTCGACGTTGATTGACGTTCCGGCCCACAGCGCTCCGATATTGCGCGGCGTTGCCCAGCGTTCGTTTTCTGGAATGTAGTCAATTCCACGTTGTTCGACTTGAAACGCCTGATCGTCAAACGATCCGTCGTGAGTGTCGATGCCTGTTGCCACTGGTGTGGTCCTCCCTATTAGATGGTGCACCCGACACGACGCTGTGAGGTGCTAGTCGTACGCGCCCAGTATGCACGAAATCAGTTGGCGAATGGAGATTTCGTGACAGTTTGGTGACGACTGTTCAGTTTTATTTTCTTCTTACGCCCCCCCAATGGCGTCCACATAGTGGTCGTCCAAGATGGCTCCGTCTCGATATCCCCCATCGAGACAGAAAGTAGGTCGCTCCAGTGAATTCCCCCAAGAAGAAGATGTCGAAAATGATTGGCGTGCCGACTGCCGTGGCCCTCGGTGTCTTCGTGACCGGCGTCGGCGTCGCCGGTGCCTCCACCCACACGACGAGGTCGACCCACGTCGGTACGACGCTCGCGGCCGCCACGGCCAAGCCCCGCGCCAACCACGGCGACCCTCTATCGATTCCCCGCGGCTGTAACGGCGCCGGAGGCGACGTGACCGCACTGACGAGTTCGGCGATCACCGTCCTCAACCGTGAAGGAACATCGACGACCTATGCCATTACGTCGACGACGAACGTCACGAAGGATCGTGCAAATTCGACACTCGCCGCATTGGCGCTTGGCGAAAACGTACATATCGCGGTGAACCAAACGGACGCAACGTCCGCCATCTCGATTGACATTGTTCCGGCCAACATCGCCGGCAAGGTCACGGCGGAGAGTGGTGACACCATCACCATCACCGGACCGAATGGATCGACCGGCACGATTGTTGTGAGCAGCTCGACCACTTTTGCCAAATCGGGGTCCACCGCGTCGCTGAGCGACGTAACGGTCGGTTCGTTCGTCTTCGCCGAGGGCACCTTCGGCGCCACGGCAACGACGATTAACGCAGCGTCCGTCGGCATTGGTCAACCACCGTCCGGTACCGGTCCCGAACACGGCAGCTTCGCCGGCGATCCCGGCGATCCCGGCGGTCCTGGACCCCTGGGTGGCACCGAGCCACTGAGTTCGTAGAGCGACACGTATTTATAGCGCTCCCAAATCTCAGGACTCAGGTGGTTCCTCCCAGCCACCTGAGTCCTGATGTAAGTCGCATCCCGCAGTACCTGCAGGGCCTAGACGGTCTCCCCTTCCGTCTAGGCCCTGCCACTCATTTATGGCGCGAAATTATATACAACATGAGAAGGACGAAAGCGGCGCCTCCCCACTTTTGCTATATATTGCATAGTTTTGAGGGCTACTGCGCTACTTACGCCATAAAAAGTGCGGGAACTCTCGTTTAAAGTGCCCCACAGTGCCTTCACAGCATCTTCACAAGTGTGTCTCGCAAGATGGAACCGTCTCGAGCAACGAAGTCCGTGGCGAAACGGAAAGGTTCATCATGAAACGCACGACGAAGATGAAAATGATCTCGAATTCGGGGCTTACGGCCGCTTTGGCCTTGGGAACGATTGCCACCGGTGTGGGCGTCGCCGGTGCATCGGGTCAGAGGAGTGACCCCGCTCGAACCGGTTCGTCCATCGGATCACTGCAAATCGGCAGTTTCAGTGCTCAGAGTCACGAGCACTCGTTCGAATCGAGGACCACAGCACTGTCGTCGGTCCACTGTGCCTGTGGCGTCGTCACGGCATTGACGACGACGTCCATCACGGTGACGAATCGTGCGGGCACGGACGCCACGTATACGATCACCCCGTCAACCACCTTCACGGAGGACCGCGTAACTGCCATAGCTGCTGACCTCACGGTCGGCGACAGTGTGCGAATTACGCTCAGCTCAACTGATGCGGTGACCGCTGTCGCCATCGATATCGAACTCGCACACGTGGGCGGCAAGGTCGTGTCGGTGTTGGGTAACACCATCGTCCTTGCAAATCGGAACGGCGTTGATTCCACCGTCACGGTTGACAGTACGACGACGTATTCAGTCGGCGGCGCCAGTGCGACCCTCGCACAGGTGACCATTGGCTCGTTCGTTTTCGCCGAGGGCACGATGTCGCCCAGTGCAACGACCCTCGACGCGATCTCGGTCGGAATTGGTCAACCGCGTTCGTCCTATTCGAACCGCCAGCACGATGGCCGTGACCGTTACGGCTTTGGTATCAGTCACGAACGTGGAAAGGGATTCCACGGACAGTTTGGTGGCCGCAACTAAGGGGCCGCTTCTAGGTTTCCAGGGCCCGGTGGGCGCAGCCCTACCCGCCGGGTCCTGGAATTCATGGCTGTGAAGGTTTTATGTAGTGAACTTCTTTTCTGATTGGTTCTTGCTAAGTTGCCCACAGAAGGAGCGCCTGCACAAGGCGGGTGCTCTAGGGGGAAAGCAGGACAATGATGTCGTCAACGTTCGATCGTCGATCGTTCTTAACTCACTCAGCTGCCACTATCGGTGGTGTCGCGATGGCCGGAACGATCGTCGATGATCTTCTCGCCACGTCGGCTAGTGCTGCCGCCGTAGGTGTTAACAACGGCAAGCCCAAGCGTGGTGGAACTCTGACTGTCGGGACGCTCTCCGACGTGCCGAACTATCACATTTTTAACGGTTCACAAGGAAAATTGGACGCTTCAGGCTTCTGCGTCGCCAATGCCTTGTACGACCCTCTCTTCGTGATGTCGGCAAACGGGAAAGTCGCCCTGCCGATGTTGGCGCTCTCGGCTTCGCACAACGCCAACTACACGGTATGGACGATCAATCTTCGCCGGGGCGTCACGTTCACCAACGGTGACCCCTTTGACGCCGACATTGTCGTCGCCAACTACACCGCGGCGAACGCCGACCCGACGGTCGGTCTCGCTATCAAGCCAATCATTGCGTCGGTGACCAAGGTCAGCACGTACACCGTCCAGTACAACATGGTGATTCCGTTCTCGGCCTTCCCCGTCAGTTTGGCCGAGCAGCAGATTGCCTACATGGCGCACCCGAGTTCTTTCGTGCCCACCTACACGGGCAACCCGATCGGCACCGGTCCCTTCAAGGTGAAGTCCTGGCAGGTCGGTGTCCAGTCCCAGTTCGTGAAGAACGGTTCCTACTGGAAGACTGACGCGCACGGCCGCGCGCTGCCGTACCTGAGCAATATTCACTTCAAGACGATTGTCGACCCAGCCGCCCGGAACCAAGCGCTACAGGCCGGTGACGTCGACATGATCCTCCAGCAGGACGGTCCTCAGATCCTCGCCTTCAAGAAGATGAAGAACGTCAAGTACGTGACGGACATCACGCAGCCACGTGATCCGGGCCTCAACTTCTTGATCGTGAACAACACCGGAACCATGAACCAGTACTTCGCGTGGGCCGGCGAGTTTGCGCCCTCCGTGCCTGGTTCACTCCAGTACATCTTGAAGGGTCAGGTTCCGCCGACCCCCGTACAACAGGCGGACTGGATCGGCACCATGGGTGCGGTCAACCCGTCGACGTTGCAGTGGGACACGACCCTGAAGCCTGTTCTCAACGATCAATCCATCCGCACCGCGTGTGCGATGGCGATCAATCGTGCAACGTACTTCCGAGTCATTGACAACGGAGTTGGTGAGATTGCTGACGGCATCTTCCGTAAGAGTTCGCCGTACTACAAGAACCCCGGCTACCCCGCGTACAACCCGGCCAAGGCCAAGGCACTCGTCAACGCCTACAAGGCCAAGAACAACGTGGCGAACGTCAGCTTCGTCATCGACATCGTGGCCGGCAGTTCGACGGCGACCAAGCAGTTCGCGTTCTTCCAACAGGAGTTCGCGGCAATTGGTATCAACGTCACGCCTCGTTCGCTCGTGCAGAGCACGTTGATCAACAACGTCATCTACGGCGAGTACGACTGCGCTGGTTGGAACCAGTTCGGTGGTGTCGACCAGTCACTCAACTACGTGTGGTTCGACTCGCAGTCGGCGACGGCGGGACTGGCGGCGGGCGGACTCGGCATGGGAGCCCTCCCAGCCGGCACGCAGATTCCCGGTGCGGTGAACTTCGCCCACCAGGCCGACCCGGTCATCGAGGGGGCTCTCCTCGCGGCGCTCGCGGCGAAGCCCAATTCGGCGGCACAAAAGACGGCGTGGCAGACCGTCAACCGTCGATTCGTCACCAACCAGACGTATCTCTTCCTCGATGCCACGGTGAACGCGTGGGCCGCACGGTCCAACGTACAGAACTGGGTTTCGGGAACTGCCGGTGACGGCACGACGCGCTGCCTCAGCCCGGACGGTGGTTCAGCCCGTTGGGACCAGATCTGGAAGAGCTAGTCGCTCAGAGTTTGCAGTAAAAGGAGGGCGGCCGGCTTCGGTCGCCCTCCTTTCACGTTGATCGGCCCAATGGGGCCGTCACCGTGCCGGGCGACCGTTTGATTCGACTGCAGGGTTGTTGATGAGCGACGGTAACACGTCAGCGTTCATGCGGCGTCGCGATTTCGTTTGAACCGCCATCGAAGAAACGCGAGTCCACTGGCCCACCCAACGAGGATGAGGGCGATCACACCCAAGTAGACGGGCAATCCGCCGTGATGCTTGGCCGAGGCGAGCCAGTCGGCGTACAACGAGAGCGAACCGGCCATCAAGAAGATGGTCATCATCGTGATAACGCGCACACCCCTGGTTCCCCAAAGACTTTCGTCGCGACTTCCGACATTCGACACGCATCGCTCCTCTATGGGGTGACTGACTGGTGCCAGTACGAATCACTCTATGACGGGTCTTGATCCGACGAGTGCCTCTCACGTGAGAGTAAAACCGGGCGACTTAGTGGATTTCGAGCGGTGTTGCCATTCGGCTGATATTGCCCGTCACGTGGCGCCACCACCAAAGGGTCGTGAACGCCAAGGTGGCCGAGATCACCGCCATCAAGGTGAAGGGCAGCGCTGCGTTAATGGTGAAGAGGAAGCCCGACGTGCCGGCCGCGACGGCGAGGGCCGCGGTATTGGACGTGGCGTAAAGACCTTGGCGTCGACTGAGTTCGCGGTGCACGGCGCCCTGGCTCATCAACGACGAGATTGACGGCACGGAGAGGGCAGCACCAACGGCTTCGAGAGAGCCCAAGAACAACATGAGGTCGTTGTTGTGGATGTGGGGATAGATCGACAAGAAGATGGCGTTGTTGAGCAGTCCAGCGAGCGCGATGGTGCGACGGTTCGCGTGGTCCGCCAGTCGCCCACCGACGCCACTGAGTACGACCCACGGTATGCAGAACAACGTCCAACTGAGCCGAATCTGCAGCGTCGAGGCGTGGTGGGCGTGCATGAGGAGTGACCAGCACGTCTCGTACACGCCAATGGTGAGACCGGCGGCGCACGCGGCGAAGAGTGCGCCGACAAGCTGCTGGTTCCACTGCATGCGAGGAAGCGGCGTGGGGTCGTAGGCGCGGTCGCCAAGGTTCGTTCGCATCGTCACGATCGCCGCGCAGAAACTGATGATGCCGGCGGTGAAGAACGCCCAACCGAGGTCCTTTACCGACACGAGCACACCGGCGACCGGTCCAATCCCAAAACCGAGAAGTTGGGCCGCGAAGATTCGCGAGACCGCGCGACCACGTTCGTTCTCCGAAAAGAGGGCCGCGACCGCTGACAGCGAGGCGACCTCGATGGCGCCCGCCGCCGCACCCTGCACCACGCGGGCCAGTACGAACCACGGCGCCGAAATGGGGAGGACGTACGTCATGCTCGCCACGCCGTAGGCGAGAAGGCTGAAGATCAGAATCCGACGACGTCCGAAGCGGTCGGCCAGATGTCCCAGAAAGAACTGCGTGCCCACGCCCGCGACGAAGAATGAGGCCATGACGAAGCCCACGGTCGTCGGTCCACCTCCGTGGCGTTCGAGGAAGAGCGGGAGCAGCGGGAGCCCCAACGTCGCGCCCATCCACTGGATCGCGACGATGATCGTGAGTCGTCGCAACGTCTGCTTGGGGGTGCTTTGTGCCACCGAACCACGCTAGTCTTCGCTCTCGCGAAAACCTAGTGTCAGTCGTTAAAACGAACCGCACTCGATCAAGATGAGCACACCAAGACCGAAATACACCCAGGGAAGAGCCGAGGGCGCGTGCGTGGTGCCCCACGCGACGACACGAGGGTGACGAACCAGTGACTGCGCACTGACGAGGAAAAGGAACTCCAATACCGCAAAGATCACCACCGTGATTACCGCGTGGAAGAGTCCATTCGCGCGAAGGAGCGGAGTCCATACGGCGAGATTGTCACCGCCGAGGGCCAACGTCATTACGAAAGTTGTAATGGCGCCGCGACGGAACTGTTCGCGCGGTGGTTTGTCGCGGTGACGAAAGGCGTAAATACCGAGGGCGAAGGGTGCGAGGCACAAGAGACCGACCCAGGGCAGCGGTATCAGGGTGAGGAATGATCCAACGGCGGCGGAAATGAGAACCAGTGTCGTGATGCCGAGGGCCTGCGCCCAGCTGACACGACGAAACCGTGACGGGTCGGTGACGAGCAACTGCGTCGCGAAGGCGAAGAAATTGTCAAACATCGTTCCCAAGTACGCGAGCAGTGCGACGATGATGACACCGAGAATCGTGTGCACCCACTGACGTTACCTGCTGGTACAAGGGGCCAAAAACCGCTCACAGTAGGCTGTCATGGATGATTCGCCGCGTTTTGCCACCCACGTCCGAACAGTTGGAGTCGGCCCACCGCATCGTTGCGGACCACCTCATCGCGACGCCGACGATCACGATCACGATGCGAGGACGCGCGGTATTGGTGAAGATGGAGAGCTTGCAGCCCACGGGCTCGTTCAAGGTCCGCGGTGCACTCGCGGCCGTCGACGCCTCTCGTCGCGACGATCCCGGTGGCGCCGTGATCACCGCGTCGGCCGGCAACCACGGCCTCGGCATTGCGTACGCCTCGTCGGTGCTCGGTGTCCCCGCCACCGTCGTCGTGCCGGCCAACGCGTCGGCGGCGAAAGTGAAGAAGCTCGGCAACTACATGATTGAACTGATCCAATTCGGATCGTCGTTCGATGAAGCCCAGGCGCACGCGCTCGAACTCGCGGACGCGCGCTCCATTCGGTTCATCTCACCGTTCAATGATTCGAACGTGATCGCCGGTCAGTCGACGGTATTCGACGAGATGCTTCTCCAGGCGCCCGAACTCGAACACCTCGTGGTGTCGGTCGGCGGCGGCGGTCTCCTGTCCGGCGCGCTCATCGCACGCGACGTCCACGGGCGCATCGACATTCGCCTGACCGGCGTGCAGCCCGAAGAGAGTGCGGCGCTGTACCACGTGCTTCGCGGAGCGTCGATGGCCGACGTCGTGCACCGTCCGACGATCGCTGACGGGTTGGCCGGCGGCGGTGACGACGGGGCGGTGACGAATGATTTGATTGCGACGCACGACATTGCGCTCGTGCTCGTGCCCGAGATTGACATTCGTCACGCCGTACGCGAAACGGTCGAGAATAACGGCATCGTGATTGAGGGATCGGCGGCGGCATCGTACGCCGCCATCACCAACGACCTCGTTGGCGACACCACGTCGCGCATTGGATTCATCGCGAGCGGACGCAACATCTCACACGAACTACTGGTCGAGTTACTGCAAGAACCGCTGCGCTGACGCCTGAGGGCGATTTTTGGCGACGGGTAGGGTGGTTCTATGGCAGCCAAGAAGCAGTGGGCGGGAGTCGCGCTCGTCCTTGTTGCTAGCGCGTTGACCGTCTTTGGCATTGTGTTCGCCGCCACGGACACGAATCCGTCGGGCGTCGCCAAGGACAACCTCGTACTGCACGGCTTCCCACCGACGTCGTCATCTCTCCTCGTGAAGGTCTCCACCGGCGGTTCGTACGAGCTGAGCGCCGATATGCGGGTGAACTTCACCACGAACGACGTCGACGCCATTGTTCATTTCCCACTTATCTTCTCGGAGACGTCGGTCGACCTGCGACTCATCGACAAGACGGTGTACGCCCGGGCAGCCGACGTCTCGTCGGGCGCCTGGCTCTCGTTGCCCGTGCACGCTCCTCCGCTCTTTGGCGTCGCCCTCGAGATGACCAAACCTGATATCTACCTGATCAAGGGTTTCAATGGTGAAACGAAAACGAAGAGCGGCTATTTCACGACGTACGACTACACGCTTAACAACGCGGCGGTCATCAATGTTCTCGGTCCAAAGAACGTGGTCCTGCTCGGCTCGCTGAATTGGAGCATCACGGTCGGCAACGAAGGCGAAGTGACGCAGAGCACTTTGATCGTTCGATCAAAGAAATTGACGACGACGTACAGCGTGCAGGTGCTTTCCTACAACCAGCGAACGCACATTGTCGCTCCGCCCGCCGCTCAAGTGAAGTCCATCAGCGGATCCACGTTCCCGTCGCTCTTCGGTTCGACCGACTTCACGACGCTGCTCATCCCAAAAGACTTGACCGCCATCGGTCGAGCCAAAGTGAGTTAACACTCCGTGGCGACCGTCCATCCCGAACCTCGCTGGCCCGCCTCGCTCGCGCTCGTCGCGTGCGTCGCGCTGTACGTCATTCTGCCCAACCGGCTCGTGGTGGGACCCCATTGGCTCGTGCCGGTGCTCGTGGCGCTACCCCTCGCGCCCCTTTCGGCGAGGAAGCATCGCCATCCCGACGAAGCACCGTGGATCCGTAGGGCGACCATCGGACTCATCGCCCTCGTCACGTTGGCCAACGTCATTTCCATGGCGTTGCTCGTCCATCACCTGTTGAACTCCAATGTGCATCAGGGTCGCAACCTCATCTACTCAGCCGTCGCGGTCTGGCTCACGAACGTCATTGCCTACGGACTCTGGTTCTGGGAGATTGATCGCGGAGGGCCCCACCTACGCGCGTCGGGCGAAAAATTGCTACCCGATCTCCAGTTTCCCCAGATGGCGAGTCCCGACATTGCGCCCGCCAACTGGCGTCCCCAGTTCACCGATTATCTCTATTCGTCGTTCACCAACGGTACGAGCTTCGCGCCGGCCGACGCCATGCCTCTGACCCTGCGGATGAAGACACTCTTTCTCGGCGAGTCGCTGGTTTCGCTCATTACCGTCGCGATTGTCGCGGCTCGCGCCGTCAACATTCTGCATTGAGGATTACCCGACGAGACGATCTAACAGTGCGCTCGCACGGCTCGTTCGGCCGTGACGTTCTTCGACCCGGTCGGCCCACCCGGCCAAACCGAGACCTGTATTAATACCGAGCCACCGGAACGGCTCAAACTCCCAGCGGCGACTTTCGTGTTGCACGAAGGGCAGCACAGTGAACTCGGACTCGACGTCGGGGCTCACCAACAGGTCGGCCAATGCGGTGGCGCTCACGTGGCTCAAGACCACACCATCGCCGGTGTAACCACCGGCCGAGGCGAGACCCGACTCGTAGTCCACGCGAACGAAGGGCGAATGATCGCGAGGCATGGCGAGTGGTCCACCCCAACGGTGCGTGATGTCCGCGTCGAGGGACGGGAACAGTTCGTGCAGCGTGACGTCGAGTTTCTGAAAGACGCTGGCGTTCGTGTCGAAGCGATCCTCGACCACCGAACCGAAGTGGTACGGCGCTCCACGTCCACCAAAGGCGATGCGGTCGTCGGCCGTGCGCTGGCCGTAGATGATGAGATGACGGTCGTCAGCGAAGGTCTCGTAATGACCGAAACCGACCTCGGTCCAAAAGGCGGCCGAGAGCGGCCCGGTCGCGATCATGAGCGAATAGAGCGGCACGACCGTGCGTCGCTCCCCGGGCAGCGTGGGGGTGAATCCCTCGGTGGCTCGCACGACGTACGTCGCGTGCACGGTGGCGCCCACCGTGACAACCTCGGGACGGTGTCCTCGCGTACCGGGCACGATACGCACCACGGGCGTGTGCTCAAAAATGTTCGCTCCGAGACGTTCGACGACGTCGCTGAGGCCGCGCACCGCTCGTACGGGTTCAAGGCGCGCGCAGTGCGGTGAGTACGTGGCACCGAGCGCACCGCTGACGGTGCCGTGCGCTTCGAGTGCGTCACCTTCGAGCCACTCGAGATCGTTCGGTCCAATACCCAACTCGCGGGCGTGGGTGATTTCCTCTTCCAGTCGTTCGCGCTGCATTGCACTGCGCGCGAACGTCAGCGTGCCACCGTGGACGAAGTTGGCGTCGATGCCGTCGAGGGCGAGCGAGGCGCCCAAATCACCGACGGCCCCTTGGAGGACGTGGCGCAGGTGATGAAATCGGTCCTCTCCGTAGCGTCGGATCACGGCGTCGTGGCTCATCGGAAAGAGTCCCGAGGCCCAGCCGCCGTTTCGTCCCGACGCCCCAAAGCCGCAAACCTCCTTTTCCAACACGCACACGCGAAGCGAGGCATCGCGCCGTAGGAGTTCACGCGCGGTCCAGAGTCCGGTGAAGCCACCGCCAACGATGGCGACGTCCACGTCGAGATGGTGCCGCAGCGCGGGTCGGGGTGTGACGGGCGGGTCAAGCGACGCCCACCACAGTGACTGTGATGGCGCCACTATCAGATGAACTTGGTGGCTCCGGTGAAGACTTCGCGCATCGTGCCGACCATGAAATCGATGTCGGCACGAGTCGAGATCAACGGCGGGGCGAGTTGGACGACGGGGTCGCCCCGGTCGTCCGAACGACAGATCAATCCACGTCGGAACATTTCGGGAGAGAC
>DATCFS010000235.1:0-3892 GCA_036509375.1 Acidimicrobiales bacterium | reverse complement strand
GGAGTTCACCGCGCCGACCCTGCGTGATGGCGCCGGCGACCGCGATGTCGAGCGCGGAGCGAGCACCTCGCTCGAGCACGTAACCAACCATGGCCACGTTGTCGAGCGCCGGCTCGGTGTTGGGCATCGCGACGAGGGCCGTGTAGCCGCCAAGCGCACCGGCGCGCGCGCCACTGTCGATGTCTTCGGCCGCCTCTCGACCCGGTTCTCGCAAATGCGTGTGCAGGTCAACGAAGCCGGGCCCGATCCAGCAGTCGCGGGCGTCGATCTCGGTGGCGCCACTGGGCGCGTCGATCGACGGTCCCACCTCGGCGATGCGGCCATCGACAATAAGGACGTCGCCCAGGTTGCTCGCCGACTCCCCCACGACCAGGCCCTGTCGCAGCACGATGTCGCTCATAGTTGTACTCCCTCGTGCGATCCGGCGACCGTGAGATACAGCACCGCCATTCGAATGGGCACTCCGTTGCTGACTTGGCGCTCCACGACGCAGGCACTGGAATCGACGACTCGAGAATCGATCTCCACACCTCGGTTCATTGGCCCAGGATGCATAATCAGCGTCTCCGGTCGGAGCGTTCGGGCTCGCGCCACGGTGAGTCCGTGGGTGAACCTGAACTCGGACAGACTCGGTACGAAGGTCCCGGATCCCCGTTCACTCTGAAGTCGGAGCAGGCACACCACGTCGGCCCACGCCAACGCGTCATCGAAGTCAGTGGCGACCGTGACCGGCCACGTCGCAATGTCCTCGGGCAGGAGCGTTCCCGGAGCCGCCACCCGAACATGGGCGCCGAGCGTCGCGTACGCCGCGATGTCACTTCGCGCCACGCGACTGTGCCGGATGTCGCCGACGATCAAGATGCGAAGCCCTTCGAAGTGTGCAGTCCCCGATTCAAGTCCCGAGGTGCCGGTCCGCTCGGCGAGGATTTGACGGATGGTGAATGCGTCGAGAAGTCCCTGCGTCGGGTGCTGGTGGAGTCCGTCGCCGCCGTTGATGACGCGCACGTGCGGAACGTAACGACTGACCTGCAGAGCGGCACCGCTCGAACGGTGTCGCAGCACCACTGCATCGATACCGAGCGCGTCGATAGTAGCGATGGTGTCGCGTAGCGATTCGCCCTTCTTCACACTGCTTGACGCCACCGCGAGGGACAACACGTCAGCACTCAGTCGCTTCGCGGCCGTCTCGAAACTGAGCCGCGTCCTCGTTGACTCCTCAAAGAAGAGTGAGGCCACCACGCGGCCCTTGAGGGCCGGAACCTTCTTGATGCTTCGCCGATTCACTTCGACGAACGATTCGGCCATGTCGAGTATCTCGACGATTGCCTCTTTGGAGAGTTCGTCGAGAGAGAGAAGACTTCGACCGCGGATGGAATCGATCACTTCGGCCCCCTCGTGCCGATCCAGACGCCGTCCAACGTGGCCACGATCGCTTCGTCCAGTGACGTCGGAAGGTTCTTACCCACGTAGTCCGGGCGGATCGGCAATTCGCGGTGCCCGCGGTCGACTAAGACGGCCAACTGGACGGCGCGGGGACGACCCCAATCCGAGAGGGCGTTGAGAGCGGCGCGGATAGTTCGACCGGTGTACAGCACGTCGTCAACGAGCACGACGGTGCGCTCAGTGAGATCGTCATCAATGTGCGTGGTCGCCGAGGTCGGAATGGGATTGCGCGAGAGGTCGTCACGGTAGAACGAGACGTCGAGCATTCCCGCCTCCACTGCTTGGCCGACGATCTCACTCAACAGAGACGCCAACTCCGATGCGATGCTCTTGCCGCCAGTTTGGAGTCCGACAATGGAAAGTGACGACACGTCGTGATTGCGCTCCACGATTTCATGCGCCATCCGTCGCAAGGCGCGTGCCACGTCATCGGAACTGAGGAGCTGGCTCTTCGCGGTGAACGCCAGGTCGCGTTGTCGCGCCTGTGGTTCTTCCTCGTGGCCCATCGCTCTCCCGTCGTACGGGCCTCACGGGACCCGCTTCACGACAACCCCTCACCAATTTTTCACACCAGTGTCGGGGCCGTATTGATATTGCTTCCAATGAATGTTAGTCGTAACGGCGGTCCCAATTACTGAGGAAGCCGGCTCCTTGGAATGTCCTATTTGCATCATTTGGTCACTCGTTAGATTGCAATCGGCCCTCCGCCCCTCCGACGAGCGCAATATCGTTGGTGAATGATGACTGCTCGCCTCGTGCTCGTTGCATCCCTGAGCGCACTAGGGCTCAGTGCGTGCGGGTCGACCACTCACCAGACTCCGCCCTTCAAATCGTCGAGCAACTGCGCGATCAGCGTCACCAACGTTGACTATGCAGGTTGCGACCTCGACAACCGCGACTTCGAGGGCCTTGACGTGTCATCGGACAACTTTCGTCGTTCCAATCTCACTGACGCGAACATGGACGGAGCGAATCTGCAAGGAGTGGACCTGCAAGGTGCGAAAACCAAGGGCGTGCAAACCAACTCCTCGACCGTATGTGAAAACGCTACATTCGGGCCGTGCACCAAGTCCGGCCTTCGCGGTTCTTGAACGTGGGGGCGCAACGAAATGTTCACCACCACGTTGATCGGTCGGAGTTGCCGACACGGCGCACTTGGTACTCTTCAGAGAGAGCGGGCGGTCACGCGAGGGGTGGTTAGAGGTATGAATCGTTTCGCAACGGTTGACGCTGTTGAGCGTCGGGCAGTACCTCGGCCGTGAATTACCTCTCCCGGCACTGGGGCTATCCGGAGATTGCCGTCGTCGCCGTCGTGGTCGTCATCGTGCACGAACGCGGTCTTCGCGTGCTCAACGCTCGTTCTACAGCCCTTCATGCCCGTTCGCGACGCCGCCGAATGTGGCTGGCCTACGCCGGTATCACCCTCGCGACGTTGAGTGTCGTCTCGCCCCTGCAGTACTGGTCGATGGAGTACTTCTGGGTGCACATGATCCAGCACGTCACGGTCATGCTCGCCGCGCCCGCGCTGTACGTGGCTGGCGCTCCCGCAGTGCCGCTCGCCTTCGCCGTACCGGTCGCCGTGCGCCGAAGGGTCCTTCGGCGGGTCTTTCTTCGACCGGGACGTCCACTCCTTCGAAGGGTCGGAGCGGTTGTGTTCTCGCCACTCTTCGCCATTGTTTTCTTTAACGCGGTGATGGTCGTATGGATGATTCCGAGCGTGTTCAACCCCGCGATGGGCGATCCCCAACTGCACGTCGGCTTGATGTTGTCAAGTTTCTTCGTTTCGGGCCTCTTGTTCTGGATGCAGTTCATCCCCTCACGCCCCTGGCGACCGACGCTCTCGCCCTTCGCGAGGGTGGGCGCATTGCTCCTCACCAATCTCGTGATGACCGTCATTGCGATGTCCCTGAGCTTCTTGGCGTCAGGTCCCTTCTACGACATTGGTAATTCGATGCTCCATATGGCCAATATGGCCTCGATGACGCCGACCACACTTAACCCCTTCGCCGATCAACAGATCGGGGCAGCGATCTTGTGGGTGTGCGGTGACTTCTGGTGCTACCCCGCACTCGTGATGGCCCTGCGGCTCGTCACCAAGAACGACGCCAATTCCAGCGAGATGGATCAGGTACTTCGAGGTAGGCGGTCAATGACGGTCGAAGAGTTCCGGGCTTTGGGCGTGACTCACGATGAGCCTGTCAACTAGCGTTCGGCGCCGCCACAACTGACCTATGTCGTGGACACACTCTCGGGTGCGACGAGCGACACGTCGTTAAACATCGGGATGAGGTAGCCGAAGAAGGCAACGGTCACGCCCGCGAACATCAACGCCATGCCGACGAGACGAACGGGATGGAAGTCACTCAAGACTCCTCCTATCGCCCCGACGACCGAACCGCAGAGGCCCAGTACCGCTCCGATCCGGTCCAACCGATGAATGGATGTTCGA
>DATCFS010000234.1:0-3125 GCA_036509375.1 Acidimicrobiales bacterium | reverse complement strand
TCGCCGTGCGCAAAGCCGAGACGCCGCGACAGAAGATCGAGGTTGCCTTTCGCGTGTACTTCGACATGGTCGTAAGTGAGAACGCCGCTTTTCGCATTCTCTTCATCCACTCCCACGAGGGCGAGACCGCGAAGGAACTTCGCGCTCTTGAACTGGGTCTCATCTCCTTCGTCGAACCGTTCATTGATGTTCCAATGAGCGACGATCACCGTCGACAACTGGCCGGAGGGGTCGTCGGTATTGCCGAGGGCGCCGCGATTGTCTGGCTCGAACAACAAGAAGCGAAGGGATGGCCGGTGCCCGCCGAGGGTGCCGCAGAGCGTCTAGCCGCGCGAAGCGCCACACTCGCCTGGGGCGGACTGCGAACCGTCCACCAGGACTAGGTTGCGCTCTCAAAGAGCACCGTGAGCGCCCGCGCCAACGACCACAGTTCGCGCGCGCAGTAGTCGTAGACGGCTTGGTCGCCACCGGCCGGGTCACCAATGTCGAACACCGGGTCCGGTTCGAGTGCTGAGGTAACGCGAAGCTGTTCGTTGACTGAGCCTCGACGTGGAGCGAGTCGAATCAGCTGTGCGAGTTGCACGGCCTTCCACGAATTATCGGGGAAGGCTCGACGTACGAAATTCACGTGGTTGGCCTCACTCGCGATGATCACGTCGGACCAGGTCGCGTCGTCGTTGGTCAACTGATGACTTCGGTGTGCGCCATATCGGTGCTCGCCGAGGCCTTCGATCTTCACCAACGCGTCGCGCGTGCGCGAACTCATGGCCGAGCCCTCGACGACGTGCGTCCCGGCAGTTCGGATCTCCCACTGCTCGCCCGAGGACTCCGCCAAGGTTGCGAGCATGTAGCCCAGCATCACCGAGCGCGCGACGTTGCCCGTGCAGAGCGTGACGATGTTCAACGAAGACGAACGCTCGAAAGGGCGCGCATGACTTGACGGTGGATTTCGCAGGCGTCTTCGAAAGTGGTGGTGGTAGTTGTGTGGCCCACAAATCTCCTCGTCACGGTTCTTTGAGTCGACACACGAACCATAAATATCGACGCTTTTAAGGGCTGTTCCGTTAAATACTTGCCCCATTCTATGGGACTTCAGCGTGCCCAAGTAGTTCCGAGGACAGAACCCCGGTCGTCATCAACATGGCCGACGATATTTGGCCAGACTCGCTGGAAATATCCCCATGACGAATACCAGTCCGCCATAAGACGTCGGCACAATGTTCCTGACCATGGCTCTAATTTCCACGTAGTGGCTTTGTGCCCTATGACGTGGCCGCCTGGGTGACAAATACTTCATGGATGGATCAAAGTGACGTGGCCGACGCTGACTCGAAGAAGCGAACCCCGTGCTTCATCGAAGACTTTGTCGACGTGACCAGTTCGTTTGAGACACTTCGCGCACGATTTAGTGGTGATGGTCAGTGGCTCGCGCCGCTCGCCACCGTCGCGACGCGCGACGGAGCCAGCTTTCATATGCGGGTTGGTCCATCGTGGGCCGCAGGACTCGTGACCCGTGACGTGAACGTCACCCTTTGGCCGCCTCGCGAACGAGGTTACGCATTGGCACGATCGCTTACGTGGATTCCGAGTGACTGGCAATTTCTCTTCCCGATGCTTGAGGGTGATTTGGAGCTTGCCCCGCTTGGTCCCGACCAGTGTCGAATCTCCTTGGCCGCTACCTACACCCCCGCGTTGGGAAGCTTCGGCGCTCACGTAGACCGTGCTCTATTGCACCGCGTCGCCGCATCGACTGTGCGCTCATTTCTTACCCAAGTGGCAACGAAGCTGCAAACGAATTTCGACGAACCTGCCCATTAGGCCGCGCTGGACGATGGGGGTCGAACGAAGTACCAGTCCGGGGAAACGTTCAAGTTGGGCAATCTCGTGCCGACCGATCAGTTCACGGGCAATCGAGCGACGACACCAGTGATACTTTTGATTATCCACGTCAATCAGTGCAGAGAGCTGCCACTACAGTGACACTTCGATTTCTTCTTCAGACCGTGGCCCATCCGCGCAACGTCAGTAAGCATTTAGGTCCAGCTCCCCTTCCTGACGTCGAGCTCGCGAGCGGCCTTCACGGTTCGCTCCAAGTGCGACATGTCGACGCCGGGTCCTGTAACGGCTGCGAGATGGAAGTGCACTCGGCGTTCGCTCCGGTCTACGACGCGGAGCGCTTTGGGGTCCGACTGGTGGCCTCGCCACGCCACGCCGACGCATTACTCGTTACCGGCCCCGTTACGAAGAATATGTCCGACCCGTTGCGTAAAACGTTCGACGCAATGCCCGAACCACGGCTCGTGATTTCTCTCGGCGACTGCGCAAAGGACTGTGGCGTCTTCAAGGGCGGCTACGGCGTCGAGGGCGCGGTGAGTGACGTCGTGCCGGTCGACGTACACATTCCCGGCTGCCCACCACATCCGCAGGCGATTGTTGAAGCCCTGAGGGGTCTCACGGGAACGTGAATCACGTCAGCATTTGGATTACGGCGCTCGCCGGTCTCGTCGCTGCGATCTTGGGTGGCTCGCTGCCCGTACGGAGCCGGGTGGGCGCGGCGGTTCTGCTGACCTGGGTCTCGTGCTCGGCGGCGTTGGCGGCCGCCGTGTCGGTGTTGCACAGCGGTCACGCAATCGTGCTGAGCACGACGGCGATTCTCCCTTTGACGGGCATCTCGCTCGCGCTGACACCTCTCGGAGCGGTCTTCGTCCTCGCAATCGTTGTCGTGGCCCTGGCCTCCACCCTGTACTGGCTCGGCTACGCGAGTCACCGATTGTCAACGAGATGCGCCTCGAGTGCTCTGCCACTCTTCGTCACCAGCATGATCCTTGTACCCTTCGCCGCGAGCGTTGCGACCTTTTTGTTTCTCTGGGAGTTGATGGCACTGACCTCGTTGGTGTTGGTCCTGACCGATCAGTCGAGGCGCGCGGCGGCCCGAAGTGCCGCTCAGTGGTACGCCGTCATGACCCACGCCGGTGCGGCCGCCATACTGCTGGCCCTCATCTTGCTCAGTGCGCACGCCGGCGGCCAGACCTTCGCCCAGATCGAGGCGCACTCCCACCACCTTTCGGGTACTCTGCGCGGCACGATCTTCGTGCTGGCCCTCCTTGGTTTCGCCTCCAAGGCGG
>DATCFS010000233.1:0-7411 GCA_036509375.1 Acidimicrobiales bacterium | reverse complement strand
GAGCCGATCGCGGACCTTCTGGTTCGCGCGCGCGAACGAGATCGTGATGCCGTCGCGGAGGAGGTCGGCCGCACCCTGGGCGAGCGCCGTCATGCCCGTGAAGTCGATATCGGCGATCGCGACCGCGTCGATGATGACGTGACGGGTTTCGGGCAGTTTCAGAATGAGATCGTGAATGTCGCGGCGAAAGACGCCCGCGTTGGCGAAGAAGATCTCCTCGCCAAACAGCACGGCTAGCACGTGATCGACTCGCTCAACGCCCTCTTCTTCTTTGGGCTCCCAACTCGTCGTACCGGCCCTTCGCCCCAACTCGACCATCCGCGGTCGAGCCGATCGCCAGGTCTGATCAAGGATGGCGAGACCAACCGCGATGGCGAGTCCCTGTTCCACCCCAATGAAGACCACCCCGAGGGCGGAGATGAGGGCGAGCGCGAACTCCCAGTGACTGGCCGCGAACACCTTCTTCAACTCGTTGATCTTGATGAGCCGCCCGCCGACAAAGAGCAGGACGCCGGCGAGCGCGGCGAGTGGAATCATGTGGGCGTATTTGGCGAAGGGTGCGAGTACGAGGGCGCCCACGCCGGCGACGAGCAGGACCAGTTTCGTGCGCCCACCGGCCAATCTCGTGACCGACGTGCGAGCAGGGCTCGCGTTCACCGGAAAGGCGCCGACGAGGCCGCACGCGACGTTCGCCAGTCCAACGCCCACGAAGTCACGACTGATGTCGTCGGCGATCGCGAGGTCGTCGGCCGTCGTGCGACAGGTGGCCGCGCTTTGGCTGAGGATGACGATCACCAGCGTGAGCGCCGTCGTCGCCACAAGGCCCCACTGTGATCCGCTCAACCAGTGCAGTCGCCACTTCGGCAGACCGGCGCTGACCGTGCCGAGCTGTTGCACGCCGTGACTCGCCAGTGACGCCGTGGCCGTCACTATCGTCGCCGCGAGTACGGCCGCGAGCGCCCACGGTAGTTTCGCGTTGAGCTTCTCTCCCACCACCATCAAGGCGAGCGTGCCCAGCGCAAGAGCGACCGACCACCCGTTGGCGTTGCCGAACTGGTGGCTGATCCACGCAAGGCGGGCGACGAAGGACTCGCCGCCCGAGGACACGCCGAGCACCCGCGGCAGCTGGTGGGTGATGATGATGACGCCGATGCCCGAGAGGAACCCGACCACGATGGGTAGCGAGAGAAAATCGGCCAGCCAACCTAGTTTCAAGAGTCCGATGAGCGTCACGATCAGACCAGCGATGATGGCGGTCGCCGCCACCAACTCCAAGTACAGCGGTGATGAGGCCGGCGCGACCCGCAAGAGCGCCACCGCGAAGAGTGGCGCGATCGTCGAATCGGCCCCAACCGAGACGATTGGGTTTGATCCAATCGCGAAGAAAACGAGCGTCGCCGCGATGAAGGCAATCATGGCCGTGAAGGCCGGTACTCCCGCTAACTGTGACGTGGCCAGTTGCTCGGGAATTGCGATGGCGAGCAACGTGACGCCCGCAAGAAACTGTCCGGGAAAACTCGTCTTGGTCAGGCCGGCGAAAAATTGACCTCTCCCGCGAGCGACGTAACGTCGTCCAATTGGTGTGTGATCGGTGACGGGCGCGGCGTCCATGTGGACAGACTACGACTGCAGTTATGAGGACTAACTGGTGACGATGACTTTGAAACCTTCGGCGAGCTTGTCCTTCTTCATGCCGGCACTCTTCGCCGTCGCGCCGGCCCAGGTCTTCAACATCTTCTTCAGACTCTTGTGATCGCCGACTTGACTGACGTGACGCTTCAGCGCGGCGTGCTTGTATTTGAATCGCTTCGTAATGTCGACGACCATCGTGGGCTGACCGCCGCTCAACCAGACCAGCGGCACCGTGTGCGGCGTCAGGCCTTCGCGAAGCAGTTCGGGGAATGCGTGGGGGTTACGCGCGTCAGGGTAGACCGCGCGCATCGTCGCTTCGCCCGATGCCATGTGATCCGGGTGCGATGCTCGAATCCGCTCCCAGTTGCGCTCGGGGCTCTGGGTAATCACGAGATCGGGGCGGTGCGTGCGGATTACGCGCGCGATCTCACGGCGAAGTAACAACGTGGGCTCAACTTGACCGTCGGGCCAACGAAGAAATGTGATGTTCGTGACACCGACTTCACGGGCGGCGGCGCGCTGTTCCGTCTCTCTGATCTCGGAACGTTCTTCGCGCGTCAGGGTCGAACCGTCACCCCCAGCATCGCCCGAGGTGACGAGGCAATACGCAACGTCGACACCTTTGGACGTCAAGGTGGCGATGGTACCGGCCGATCCGAAATCAACATCGTCGGGATGCGCCACGACAACGAGGGCGCGTTTCATGGACTTGTCGTACTTGAAGACGGGCAACGCCTGCTTCTTTTTGCTCACAGTACTGAGTCCTCCCTGGTCGGATCCCAACTTGCCAGATCCTTCAAGTGCGGGTCATTACTGAAAACCTCAACGATGGGACGCTTTAATCCAAGTCGGCGCATAATCACTTCAGCTTCAATAATTTGATTCCACAGTAACAAAGAGACCACAACTCCCGTCGAGCCGGCCCGAGCGGTCCGTCCGGATCGATGGAGATAGGCCTTTTGGTCTTCTGGGGGGTCGAAGTGCATTACGCAGTCGACCGCATCAATATGCAGTCCGCGGGCGGCGACGTCCGTGGCCACGAGAACGGGCAAACGGTCGCCCGAGAAGTCGGCGAGGGCCTTTTCGCGCTGGCTCTGGCGAAGGTCGCCGTGAATCGCGGCTGCGTCGACGCCCTCCTTCTGCAGTTGTTCAACCAAGCGGTCGGCCCCGCGCTTCGTGCGACAGAAGATCAGCGTCTTATCGAAGGATGAACAAATGGCCGAGGCGACCTTGATGCGGTCCATCTGGTGCACGTTCAAAAAGTGGTGCACCATCAACGAGACGGTCTGGGTGTCGCTCACCACCTCGTGAAAGACAGGATCGGTGAGGTACCGCTTCACGAGACGGTCAATGGCCCCGTCCAGCGTCGCCGAGAAGAGCAAGGTCTGGTGGGGATGTTCCGCAATCCTGCGAAGTACCCACTCAACTTGGGGCATGAAGCCCATGTCGGCCATGCGGTCGGCCTCGTCAAGGACGAGCACGTCGAGGTTTTCAACGTTCACTTCACCGCGGTCGCCGAGGTCGATCAGGCGTCCCGGGGTGGCGATGATCACGTCACAGCCCTTTCGAAGCGACTTCACCTGGCGCTCAATGTCCGCCCCACCGTAAACGGCGTTCACGTGAAGTCCGAGAGCGGCACCGAGCGGCTTCAGTACTTCGTGCACCTGCACCGCTAACTCACGGGTCGGCAGCAGCACCAAACCCCGTGGCCGTGCCGGTTGCCCATCCTTGGCCTTGAACGATTCGCCAGCGGCGATGCGCTGGAGCATTGGAAGGCCGAAACCCAGGGTCTTACCTGATCCAGTCTTGGCCTTCCCGCAGACGTCGCGCCCGGCGAGGGCGTCACTAATGGTGAGTGCCTGAATCGGGAAGGCGGTCGTGATGCCCTGTTCAGAGAGCACCCGGACAAGATCAGGTAGGACGCCTAGTTCGGCGAAGGTTTTATTGGTGGCGTACAAATCCTGTGCCGATGGCACGGACTGCTTGATTTCACTACTCACGGGACAACGACGTTTCTCGGTTGGACCCGAAACCGGCGTTCGAAAGTGTGGGCCCAAGCTCAAGTACTAGAGCTTCTCCCCTAGTCTAGGACAAAATATCGGATTTACTCCATCAATTGAAGGAAAACACCATGGCACGACTGGACATCGGATCGAAGGCACCGGCCTTTACACTCCCGAACCAGCACGGGACATCCGTGTCACTCAAAGATTTCCAAGGCGAACGCATCGTCCTCTACTTCTACCCCGCCGACGACACACCGGGTTGCACCAAAGAGGCCTGTCAATTCAACGACGGACTTGGACAATTCCGCACTCTCGGCGCGAGGGTGATCGGTGTCTCACCGGATAGTGCGCAAAAGCACGTCGCGTTTCAGAAAAAGTACGCGCTCGCCTTCGATCTTCTCACTGACGCCGACAAAAAGGTCATGGAGCAGTACGGCGCCTACGGCGAAAAGATGCTGTACGGCAAAAAGGTTCAGGGGGTCATCCGTTCCACCTTCGTGATTGGACCAACCGGGAAGATCGAGCACGCCTGGTACGGGGTTCGCGCCGACGGGCACGCCGCCAAGGTCTTGGCGGCCCTCGAGGGCTAACTCTGGCTTTGGCGCCGCACGGACCGGATCCGGTGCCACAGTCCAAAGGCAATAGCGAGCACAACGAGCGCGATGATCGGGTACTCGACAGTATGGAAGTCGCCGCTCACGTGCTTCCAGTTCTTACCGGCGGCGTAACCGAGGCCGGCGAGCAACGCAACCCAGGCCGCCGACCCAATCGTCGTAAGGACTGCGAAGCGAACGCGGGCCATCTCGGCCATCCCGGCCGGCACCGAGATGAAACTGCGAACGACCGGGATGACGCGACTAATCAAGACTGAGATCGAGCCGTACTTCTCGAACCAACCTTCGGCACTGTCGAGGTCCTTATGGGTGAGCAGTATCCATTTTCCCCACCGGTCGACAATCGTGCGTCCCCAGCTGCGTCCGACTTCGTAGGCAATGATCGCGCCGATGAGTGAGCCGATCGTGCCGATGACAATGACGCCCCAAATCGTAAAACGAGCGTGGCCAGTGACGGCCGCGGTGCAGAGCGCGCCGGCGAAGCCGTACGCGACCTCGGAAGGAATGGGAATACAGGCCGATGAGAGAACGGAGAGCACGAAGAGGGCGAAGTAGCCGTAGTGCTGAATGAAGGATTGCATGTCGCCATTCTTACCTAAGCGGCGAACGAACTGAGTCGTGGGCCCTCGGGGCCGACTGGGAAAGGGGTGCAGTGGGCCACGTGCGGCAGATTGACCCGATTGACGTCGCGTGGCTGGCCCACGTAGGGGGTGTCACTGACGCCACTGACGTCCACGAAACAGGGCCCTCAGCGCTGGTGCGACGAACACCAGTAGGTCGTTCGTCCGCCAATCGTCGCTTGGAGCATTGTCGAACCGTCACGGGGGCAGAAGGCACCGGGAAAGCGACCTTCCATGTGATCACCGAGGTGTGAGCCGCCACGGCGCGCCAGCGTACGCATGGTCTGGGTAAAGGCGCGATAAAGGTCGGCCCGTTGTTGGGTGTCGAGCAGACCGGCCGGTGTCCGCGGATCGATACCGGCGCGGTAGAGGATCTCGTCGCCGAGAAGATTACCGATGCCGGCGACCGCGGACTGATCGAGCAGTCGCGCTTTAATCGGGGGTCCGTCGCCCCGTGTTGCGAGCACTCCTTCGAACTCTTTCTTCGTCAGTGTGAGAGCGTCGGGGCCGAGTTCGCCAAGATCGGGGTCGATCTCGAAGCGTGCGAGTCGCCTCGGATCGTGCATCAGCAACTTTCGTCCGTCGCTAAATTCAAGACCGCCTCGAACCCAGTCACGTCGAAACGTGTGCGGTCCGTAGAAGAGGCCGTCGATTCCGGCGTCGTCGTCGATCAGAAGGACGCCCGTCATTCCGAAGCGCAGACCGAGACGAACGCCATCGGTGTCGAGCAAGAGCAGTTTGCCGCGCCGATCGGTACCCGTCACCGTGAGATTCTTCACGCCTCTCGCCCACGCGCCGACATTCGTCAGTTTCTTGGCGGTGTAGGCGTCGGCCCAACCGCGCACGATTCTTGAGCCGACAATCCTGTCAGCCAAGCGGCGATAGGACTCAACTTCAAGGATCTCGGGCACGGCGCGAGCGTATCGGCAATCGCACAGTGAATTCTCGTCGGTAAGGTTGAGCAATGGCACTTGAGAAGCCGCAGTGGAAAGAACTCTTCAGCGAAGTGGTGACGTCGGGACTCTGCACGGGGTGCGCCGCGTGCGTCATTGCCTGTCCCCACCCCGTCCTCGAGTACGAGACCGAGAACGGTGTCTACAAGCCCTTCCACCTCGACATCGACGGCGGTCCCGACGATTGCACGCACGGTCAAAAGGGTTGCACGATGTGCACCCGGGCCTGTCCGCGTTTTCGCAACTGGGAGTCGGAGATCGACACGCACAAGTTCGCGCGCGAGCGCACCGAGGACGAAGTCTGGGGAATTGGTGACGTGCTGCTCGCGCGAGCGACTGACGAGTCGCTCGTCGAGAACGGCCAAGACGGTGGCTTCGTTTCGGCGCTCCTCATCTACGCGTTAGAGAATGACGTCATCGACGCGGCGCTCGTCAGTGGTCTCGAGGGCGACGGATCGACGTGGCGCGCGGTACCCCGGGTGGCGAGGACTCGCGCTGACGTGATCGAAACCGCGAAGTCGCGCTACACCTACAGCGCCAATCTCCTCGCGTACCCCGAGGCTGCGGAGGCCGGTGCCGAGCGAATCGCCGTGGTCGGCATGGGCTGCATGGCGTCGGCACCCGGTGTCATGCAGTCGCGCAAGGCCGGCAAGATTGCCCGTCGACTCAGTCTCACCATTGGCCTCATGTGTTCCAAGACGTTCGATGATTCGATCTTCGAAGAGCTCTTCGAGGCGAAGTACGCAATCAAACGGGCCGACATCTTGAAGATGAACATCAAGGGCGTCTTTCAGATCTGGACGAAGGACGGACACTTTCACGAGATCCCGTTGAAGGAGGCCCACGCCTACACGAGGGAGGGCTGCAAGCAGTGTCCCGACTTCGCCGCCGAGCACGCCGACATCTCGACGGGTGGGATTGGCGCCTTCGGAGACTGGACGCTCGTCATTGTGCGCACCGACCAAGGGCGCGAGTTGTTGAGTTCGTTGAAGGAGAACGGTCTCATTGAGACGCGTCCCGGCGACGACGACCCCGGCGCCGTCGCGCTCTTGCATAAATTGGCGACGGTGTCGCGCAAGCGATGGCCCGCCACGGCCCCGCCCGGCCCGCGACGCATCCCAGTCATTATCAATTAGGCGGCAATTAGTGTCGGACTGTGCCCACTAGACCTTCGTTCACGACCGTCTTGTTGGTGCGTCACGGGGTGACGGCGACGACCGGCATCGTGCTTCCCGGTCGCGCACCGGGTCTGCATCTCTCCGAACGCGGCGTAGCGCAAGCCGACGAGGCGGCGCGACGGATCGCCGAAGTTGGGAGAAAGCCCGTTGCGCTCTACGTCTCTCCGCTCGAGCGAGCGAGGGAGACGGCGGCCCCGATCGCGAGGGCACTGCGACTGCGCGCGAAGTTCGAGCGCGGTCTGCTCGAGTGCGACTTCGGCGACTGGACCGGCAAGAAGTTGAATCTCCTCGCGAAGAAGCCTGAATGGCGAGCCGTCCAACACGCACCGAGTACGTTCCGGTTTCCGAGCGGCGAATCATTCACCGAGATGCAGTTGCGCATGTGGACAACGCTGGAACGACTGGCGG
>DATCFS010000232.1:0-8823 GCA_036509375.1 Acidimicrobiales bacterium | reverse complement strand
TCAACCTCTTTCAACACCTCACGGTGCTCCAGAACATCACGATCGGTCAAGTGAAGGTGAAGGGCGTGAATGATGACGTCGCCAAGACCAAAGCCCGTGAACTGCTCGCTCGCGTTGGACTGAGTGACAAGGAGAAGCACTACCCCAGCCAACTCTCGGGCGGCCAGCAGCAGCGCGTCGCCATCGCCAGGGCCCTCGCCATGGAACCGAAGTTGATGCTCTTTGACGAGCCGACCTCGGCGCTCGACCCCGAATTGGTGGGTGAGGTGCTCGACGTGATGAAGGACCTGGCGCGCAGTGGCATGACGATGATCGTGGTCACGCACGAGATGAACTTCGCGCGTGAGGTGGCGAACACTGTCTATTTCCTCGACTCGGGCATCATTGAGGAGTCCGGCGATCCCCGCACCGTGCTCGTGACGCCAACGTCGGCGAGACTGAAACTCTTCTTGTCCAAAGTCCTCTGATGACGTGGGATCTGGACCCGACCAACGTCGGCACCGGACTTCCGCTCGAGGGCCTGCGAGTCCTCGACCTCTCGAGAGTGCTCGCCGGACCACTCGTCGCAATGATCGCGGGCGACCTCGGCGCCGACGTGATCAAAGTGGAAGGGCCAGGTGGCGACCCGGTTCGCTTCCTCGCCCCACCTCGCTTCGGCGACGATGCGACGTACTACTTGGCGGTCAATCGTCACCGTCGAAACGTCGTCGCCGACCTACGTGACCCGATGGATTTCAAGCGAATCGGTGAACTAGTGCGTCAGGCCGACGCCGTCGTGGAGAACTACTTGCCGAGTCAGTTCCAATCTCTCGATATCGAGCGACTCCGAGAGTTCAATCCCGAGTGCGTCTGGGTGAGCATCACGCCGGCCACCTCCGGGGGACCGGTCGCCGATCTGCCATCGTTTGACCTGTTGGCCCAGGCCCGATCGGGTCTCATGGGCGTCACCGGAGAAGCGGACGGGCCACCCACCAAAGTCGGGGCGCCGGTGGCGGACGTCCTCACTGGTCTCTACGGCGCGGTCGCTTTGCTGGCCGGACTTTTCGCGAAGGCGACGAGTCGGCCGGGACGTCATTTCGAAGTGCCCTTGCTGGAGTCGACGATGAGCGCACTCATCAACCAGGCGCAGGGCTTTCTGGCGACGCACGTCAATCCTCCGCGACTCGGTAACGACCACCCGAGTATCACGCCCTACGGTCCGGTGACGACGGCCGACGGACTGCTCCTACTTGCCGTCGGCACCGACGCGCAGTTCGCGAAGCTCGTGGAGGTGCTCGACGAGCCGGTCCTCACTTCGCGCACCGATTGGCGCGACAACGATTCGCGCGTGCGCGACCGCGACGCACTTCGCGATCAGTTGAATGCACTCTTTGCCCAGCGATCGACTGACGAATGGTCACGAGTCCTCACACCGTCGGGCGTGCCGTTCGCGCCAATTCTCGACGTGGCGGGCGCCTTCGCCCAAGATCAGATCGCGGCCGGCGACTTTGTCGGGCCGATGTCGACGCCGGCGGGCGAGGTGGTGGCGATGCGTACACCACTGGTACTTGACAGCGTTCGCCCGTCAATACGGCGCGGACCCCGTCGAATGGGCGAGGACAACGAGGAGATCTTTGGCGACTAGGTGGCCGTTGACTGAAAGGCCGGCCCGTCGAATGCGTCGATGGTGGTGAAGTCGGTGACGGCGTTGCGCTTCAATTTGGTGTGGCGCTGCTGCGGGTAACCGAGCGCCACGACGGCCGCCACGATCACGTCGTCGGGTAGTTCGAGAACGGCGCGAAGTTCCGGTTCCTTTCGGGTGGCGACGGTCGTCATCACGCCGCCGATCCCTCGATCGGCCGCCGCGAGCAAGATGCTCCAGACGAAGGGATAGATCGACGCACCTCCGGCGATTTGATAGTGACCGAGGTCGCGGTCCGTGGCGGCCAAGAATCGAAGATCGGCGCAGACGACGAGCATCACGGGAACATCGGACAGCGTTTCGGGAAAGCCATAAGGTTTGGAGGTGGCGATTGCGTCGTCGCGTTTGGACGTCGCGAGTTCGCGGTCCCCTTGGCTCGCCAACGGCGAGAAGGGAATCAGACCGGCCAGGACGTGAGCGACGTAGTCGTGCCACGCGTCGAGGTAGCAGTCACCAATGGCTCGACGTCGTGCCTGGTCCTTCACGACGATGACGTGCCACGCTTGACGGTTGCCACCCGAGGGGGCGAATCGTGCGTCGTTCAGTACGTCGAACAGGAGTTGGTCGGGGACCGGATCAGTGGTGAAGTTCCTCACCGATCCGGTGGTGCGAAGGGCATCAAGGAGTTCCATGGCGCCAAACTTATCGGCGCTACGTATTGGCTCCGGCGTCACGGCGCTGGAAGAGCGTGAACGCTACGGCCAGCAACGCGACCACGTAGATGAGCAGCACGAGCGTCGCACTCCAGGCTCCGAACGAGTTGCTTTGCGCGAGTGGCGACTCCATGGCCGCCCCGAGTGACGAAGGCTCGAAACGTTGGATGTCGTTCTGCCAACTCTGGGGCAGGAAGAAGACGATGAGGGGCACGATGAGTAAGAGTCCCACGTAAATGGAAATCGTCGCGGCACTCTGGCGAACGATGACGCCGAGCGCGAAACCGATGAGGGTCAAGAACGCGAGATAGATTCCAGCGAGCACCACTGATCGCAAGACCGTGCCGTTGGTCAGCGACGCGGTCGGTACGACGCCTAAGTAGATTCGCTGACCGATCAAGAACGCGGTGAAGCACACGAACTCGCCGACGAGCAGCATCGTGACCAACAGCACCACCATCTTGCTCGCCAGTAGGCGCGCCCTATTGGGCACGGCGGTCAACGTGGTGCGAATCGAACCGGACGTGAATTCACTCGTGATGAACATTGCCCCGATCACCCCGACGGCGAACTGCGCCAACAGAATGCCACCAATGCTGTTCGACACCGGATCGAAGGTCGCGACACGCAGTGGCGAGAGTTGGGTCCAGTGCGTTCGAGTGAGCACCGCGAACAAGGCGCCGAGCCCAATCATGAGCACGACCGTGGTGAAGACGCCCCACGTGGAGGAGCGCACCGTGCGAAACTTGATCCATTCGGCGCGCGTGGATCCCGACAAGGTCGATTCGCCGTTCACGGCACGGCTCCGGGCGTCGGCCGTTGCGCGCCGAACTCGAGTGAGTCGGCCGTAAGGTCCATGAAGACCTCTTCCAGTGACGCTCGCTGGGGAGTCAGCTCGAACAACGTGACGCCGGCGTCGAAGGCAATCTGACCGATCTGATCGGACGTGAGGCCCCCAACGGTGAGTCCGTTCTCGTTGCTGTCGTGCACCACAGCGTGCTGAGCGGTCAAGATCGTTGTCAATTTCGCGTGATCCGATCCTCGCACGAGCACGGTTCCCTCGGCCGTTTTGGTGAGGTCGTCGACCGAGCCGGACGTGATGAACTTTCCACGGCCTATGACGATGATTTGATCGGCGCTCACCGCCATTTCGCTCATGAGGTGCGAGCTGACGAATACCGTTCGACCTTCGTTCGCCAAGGTGCGGAAGAAGTCGCGGATCCACCGGATGCCCTCGGGGTCGAGCCCGTTGACCGGCTCGTCAAAGAGCAGGACGCCGGGGTCGCCGAGGAGTGCTCCCGCGATGCCTAAACGCTGACTCATTCCGAGTGAGAAGTTGCCGACCTTCTTATTGGCGACGGAACTGATGCCGACGAACTCCAGCACGTCGTCGACTCGCGACTTGGTGATTTGGTTGGACGCGGCGAGGGCTCGAAGATGATTGCGGGCCGTGCGACCGGGGTGGACGGCTTTGGCATCCAGCAGGGCGCCCACTTCGTGCAGCGGCGACGTCAAGTCGGCGTAACGCCTTCCATTGATCGTGGCCTGGCCCTTGGACGGGTGGTCGAGGCCCAAAATGATGCGCATCGTCGTCGATTTTCCAGAACCATTCGGTCCGAGGAATCCGGTGACGACACCGGGTTTTACCTCGAAATCGAGATCATCGACGGCGACCGTGTTGGCGTAGCGCTTCGTCAGATGGTCAATTTTAATCATGAGATGCCTTGGATAACCCTACTGAACACCACCGCGCCGACGTGATGGTGACCGTAAGAAGGCCGTAAGAGCGCAGCGTCAGGAAGTCGTCTGTCGCGCGTGTTGGCAGAAGTCGCACGTACCAGTCACTGCGACGTGGTGTCGATCCAAAAGGAAGCCGAAGGTCTTCTGGAGGTCCTTGCTGAGTGCGTCAAAGTGTGCCGCCGGTATCTCGACCGTCTCGCCGCACAACTCGCAGGTGAGGTGTCCGTGCACCGCGCCCGCGAGGTGGTAGACGGCGGCGTGCTGATCGAGGTGGGCGTGCACCACGATCTTGAGCGCCTCAAACTCCTCCAGGATTCGGTAGACCGTCGACGGGCTGACGTCGGGTTGACGCTTCTGCACTTCCTGGGTAATTTCGTCAGCCGTCAAATGACCCGTTGCGCTCACGAGCACTTCGGCGACGGTTCGCTTGGCGACCGTCGCCCGTTTCGCGGCTC
Source organism: Acidimicrobiales bacterium (assembly GCA_036509375.1). Classification (GTDB taxonomy): domain Bacteria; phylum Actinomycetota; class Acidimicrobiia; order Acidimicrobiales; family RAAP-2; genus RAAP-2. The sequence continues at coordinate 4,294 of DATCFS010000232.1, read as the reverse complement.
CGCGAACGGCCGAAACGATTTCGTCGACCTGTGCGGAGTTCTCGGGCATGGTCAAAGATTATGTCCGGTGCATGACGCGCGGTACGACTCCGAACGATCGAATTTCGGCTAATTAATAGGTGTTCAATTCAGCGATGACCCGTTCGGCCTGTTCAACAATGGAGAGGACGATGTCGCGCGCCGGGATAATCGAGTGGATGGCGCCGACGGCCTGACCGGCGGGGTAGCCCTCACGACGGGGATCGACGCCCTCGGTCGTTTCGTCCCCTCCCAAGTGGAAGGTGCCGTCGTTGAACGCAACGCCGAGTTGATCGGGGAACTTTTTCAGCAGCGACGGATCGGCCTCGTACCGATCGGTGGTGTCGTTTCGTAGCACCCTCATCGTTTTACCACTGAATGCGCGTGAAACGACCGTGCCGTCCTCCTTGGTGTCGAGCATGGTTTCGCGGTAACCCTGAATCGCTCGCGCTTCGGGTGTGGCGATGAAACGAGTGCCAATCCACACACCGGCCGCTCCCAGTGACAGCGCCGCCGCGAGACCGCGGCCGTCGAAGATACCGCCGGCGGCCACGACGGGAATTGCGCCGTCCATTGCGTCAACGATGAGCGGCACGAGCGGCAACGTCGCGACCGTACCTGTGTGACCGCCCGCTTCGGTTCCCTGCGCGACAACGATGTCACATCCGGCGTCGAGGGCGCGCTTCGCGTGCTCAACCTTGCCGCACATTGAAATGACGAGCACTTGATGGCTGTGACACAGTTCGACGACGTGACTGGGCACGCCGAGTCCGGCGACGAACGTACTGGCCCCCCCTTCGATCAAGAGCTCCACGTTGTGCGCCAGGGTTTCGGGGAAGGCGGTGAGCAGGTCGACGCCGAACGGCTTGTCGGTGAGTGCACGCGTCGCGGTGATCTCCTTCGCCAAACGCTCACTGGACATCGTCGAAGCACCGAGGCATCCGTAGCCGCCGGCGTTGGAGACCGCTGCGGTGAGTTGGCTGTACGCGACGCCTCCCATGCCCGCCAGCATGATGGGGTGCTCCACGTGGAGCAGTTCAGTCAGTCGTGTCTTCATCGGACCCCCTTGGGCTATCGAAGTGTACGGCGTCACAGTGAAGGGCGAAGACATCGGGCCGGTAAGGTTGTGGCCTGCGACGAGTTGTTCAGGGGCCGTTGCCACTTCGGGAGAAATCACTATATGGACACTGAACTCGCCGTTCCAATGCCCAAGCGCGAGTTGTACTTCGTCTTTGGCGCGCTCATGCTCGGCATGTTGCTCGCCGCCCTCGACAGCACAATTGTCGCAACCGCGCTCCCTACGATTACCGGCGACCTGCACGGAGCCAATCACTTGAGTTGGGTCGTAGTTGCGTACCTCCTCGCGACAACAGTGAGCACGCCGCTCTGGGGCAAACTCGGCGACCTTCACGGGCGCAAGGTCTACTTCCAGGCCGCCATCATCATTTTCTTGGTCGGCAGCATGCTGTGCGGCGTCGCCCACAGCATGATTGAACTCATTCTCTTTCGCGCGTTGCAGGGCCTCGGCGGCGGCGGCCTCATGGTCGGCGCACAGGCGATCATCGCCGACATCGTGCCGCCACGTGAACGGGGGCGCTACGCCGGTTTCTTTGGCGCGACGTTTGGTGCGGCCACCGTCCTCGGTCCACTGCTCGGCGGCTTCATCGTGGAGTATTGGTCGTGGCGATGGATCTTCTTCGTCAACGTCCCCTTTGGTATCGTCGCGCTCATCGTGACCGCCGCCGCGCTACCTAGTGCCGCCGTCCGCATCCAACACGTCATTGACTACGCCGGCATCATCACCCTGACCGTCTCAGCGTCGGCCCTCATCCTCTTCACCTCGCTCGGTGGCACGTCGTTCGCGTGGGGTTCATTCAAGTCGATCGCGCTGCTCATTATCGGTCTCGCGGGGGCGATTGCCTTCATGATGATCGAGCTTCGCTCCAGTGAGCCCATTCTCGCGCCGCGACTGTTCGCCAATCGGGTCTTCTCGTCGGCCTCGGCGATTGGCTTCGTCGTTGGCTTCGCCATGTTCGGCGCCCTCACGTACCTGCCGGTGTACTTCCAACTGGTACGCGGAGCATCACCGACGAACTCCGGTCTTCGACTCTTGCCCATGATGGTTGGCCTCTTCGCCGCGTCAATCATCACCGGTCAGCTCGTCTCCAAGGGCTGGCGCTATCGCCCCTTCCCAATTCTCGGTACCGCCGTCATGACGATCGGGATTGGACTCCTGGGCACCATTGGCGTTGCGACGTCGGAGCTCACGATGGCGATCTACATGCTGATCCTCGGCACCGGTCTCGGACTCGTAATGCAGGTGCTCGTCACCGCCGTCCAGAATGCCGTCCAACACGAAGACCTCGGCGCCGCCACGGCCGGCGCGAACTTCTTCCGCTCGATCGGTGGTTCGTTCGGCACCGCAGTCTTCGGCGCCTTCTACGTGAACGAGTTACCGCGCCATCTCGCCTCTGGACTAAGGGCCAACCCCTCCGTGCACTCGATCCTTCCGCCACGACTGTGGACGCCCAAGAATCTGCGACGACTGCCGGCGAACGAACTGTCGGTTATCTTGCACGCAATTACTGGGTCGATCGACACGATCTATCGTTACGCCGTCCCCATTGGTGTACTCGCGGTGATTCTTTCGTTGACCTTGCCCGAGGTCAAGCTTCGAACGAGTCTGCGCCCAATCGCGAACGAAGTGCCGATGTCAAACACAGACCCCCTCGCCTGAGTAACTCCAAACAGTCATCAAACTCGTCGGCATCGCCGTAGTAGGGGTCGGCCACGTCGAGGTTCTCGCCCGGTTGCATTAGGTTGCGCAGCAAGATGACCTCGGTATCGACGTTCGTCAGTCGCTGGTTCACGTCGTGAACGTGCTCACGAGTCATGGCGACGACGATGTGATGAGCGTCCAAGTAGTTTCGATCGGCGAACGCCGCAGGCGTGCCGGGCTTCACGAAGCCGGCGCGGTCGAGAGCGTCGCGGGCCCTCTGGTCCATTTCACTGCCCACGTGCCACCGTGCAGTTCCGGCGCTCGTAACCTCGACGCGACCTCGCAGCACAGGGTCCTGCGCCACCAAATCTGCGAGCACGACCTCGGCCATAGGGGAGCGACAGATGTTGCCCGTGCAGATCACGGCCACTCGAACGGGCTGGTCGGCCACGGCCCTCCTTTGACGCAAGGTATTTTATTACCTCTTTCCTAGGAAAAGTGACGTGCGAACTCTCAGAGGGAATAGGTACTATGGGTCAAGGATCAATCGAAGGGAGGTGCGATGCCACTGTCAGAGCGTGAGCAGCGCATCCTCGCAGAACTCGAGGATTCGCTGTCGAAGCAAGACCCCAGGTTCGCGAAGAATGTTCGTGAGACGAACGTCTACTCCCACGGAGGACGCCGTGTCCGTTGGGGCATTGCCGGTTTTGTCGCCGGGCTGGTCATCTTGATTCTCTGTTTTTCGAGCTCAGTCCTCTTGGGACTTGTTGGTGTGGCTCTAATGTTCATCTCCGCAGTAGTCATCGAACGAAATGCTCGACTCATGGGGCGTGCATCGTGGCAGGACATAACCCGTTCTGGCCAAGGTGACGATTCCCGCGCGAACTATGGTCCCCGCACCAGTTCGCTTCGCGACTGGTTGTCGCGTCAACGCCGCACTCGAGAATGACCGTCGTCGGGGTAGCGCGCAACGCGCCCCCGTGTTTGGCCCTCGACATAGGTGCGACCAAGGTGGAGGCCGCTCTCGTAGGTCGTGATGGTACGTTGCACGAGCGAGAGCGAATCCTCGTCGCCGAGTACGACGACGATTTGATTGGCGCGATACTCGCTTTGGCCCGCCGCGTCATGCGCGCATCGTCGGTGACGGTGGTTGGTGTGGGGTGCGCCGGTCCGATGACGCTCGGTGGCGAAGAGGTATCGCCTCTCAACATTCCCTCGTGGCGCAACTTCCCGCTGCGCTCATCACTTCGCGACGGACTGGGCCTCGACGTCTTCGTCGAAGGTGACGCTCGCGCGCTCGCGTTGGCCGAAGGTTCCTTCGGGGCCGCCGTGGGTGAACGTTCCTACCTTTCGATGGTCGTGTCGACCGGTGTCGGCGGCGGCCTCGTCATTGATGGACGGCTGTTGAACGGCGACTCGGGTAACGCCGGTCACATTGGCCACTTAAACGTTGTCACGAACGGCGCGATCTGTTCGTGCGGTGCGTACGGCTGTCTGGAGGCTGAAGCGTCCGGATGGGCGATCGAAACGCGTACCGGTCGTTCGGCCAGTGAAGCC
>DATCFS010000231.1:0-9686 GCA_036509375.1 Acidimicrobiales bacterium | reverse complement strand
AATCGTGGCGTAGTACGAGTCACCGGCAATGAGACCGGTGATCGTCTCGGTGCCCGACGTGTTGCCGGTCACTTCCTTCACGACGGCCTTTGAGGAGGCGAGGTAGACAATGACGTTGCTGTACTTGGCGTTGGGATTCGGTGCGAACGAGACGATGATCGAGGTGGGTGAGACGAGCGCGATGTTCGGCGCCGCCGGAGTCGCGAGTGTCTGGGTGACCGTGATCGTCGGTGACTTCGCGAGCTGGGTTTCCGTTCCACTCGACGTCGACTTCTCGTACGTGGTCCAGGCAACCGGACCGACCGTCGCGGTTGCGGTCGCGCCGGGACCCTTCAGGGACTTCGAGCCGTACGTGATGGTGAGCGTCTTGCCGGCGGCGAGGGTGAAGCCCAGGTCAATGATCGTCTGGCCGTCGAAGGTCAGCGTGCCGGTGCTCACGGTGGTGAAGCCAGCGGCGGTACCGGTTGATGAGGGTGGTGACCAGCCGTTCGGCACCGTGAGGTGGACGCCGCCTGCGGAGACCCCGCCGGAGGCGGCGGTATAGGTGAAGGTGATCGTGTGACCGGTCGACCCGTACGTGACGGACGAAACCGACGACGTCATGGTTCCGGTGCCGTTATTCGCCGCGGCGCCCGCGGGCGCCGCAACGCCCACCAACACTCCCGACGCCACGAGCACCAACGGAACGGTGCTGCGGCCTAGAAACGCGACGAACTTCGATGGGCTCTCAAATAACTTCATCGGGTGACCTCCATACTTCGGGCCGGCCACCGCTTTGGTCGCCGGGTGCTGCAGAATCGTTGAACGACGACTCGGCCATGATTTGGCTGATGGTCGGGCGCTCTCCGGACCACGACCCCAGAAAGTCGAGGCCGGGAAACTCTTGGGCTGTTGAAAGCACTGGTTTCGGCAGATTTGCTGGATCCTCCGACACCGGAAATGCCTCGGCGAGGTCGGTGAAGGTCAGTTCACTTCGGCGTCGTGTCGTTCTCGTGAGCCATTCCGACCAAACTTGAACCGGATTACGCACCAACATTTAAATCCCCCACATGATGAACGCACGAGCCCTTTTCATGCTTTCGGTGTCGAAACACCCGCGGAACCCTCGTGGTTGAAGGAAAAACTCATCCTAAGGGAAGGGTAAGAAAATTAATCCTCGCCTACCAGCACTTTAAGATTGCTCACAAAGTTGACGCTGCAATAAACGTCATCGCGATGCAGCCGTGTCCACAAATTGTGAATGCGCAGGAAGTTGAATCGGCGAGCCGATCTCAACTGACGAGCCGCGCAATGAGAAGTCCCCGAACCGACGTTCGGGGACTTTCACATCATGAAGTTCGTGGTGCCGTGGCGGCAGTCCGGAGACTTCGTTGTCCTAGGCGCCCGCGTGGATCATGTTGGCGTCCGAGCCGAGATCCTTCGGTGCTCGGATGACCACGGCCGAGACCACGAGGCCGAGGAGGGCAATAACGGCGCCCACCTGGAAGGCCGTGGTGTACCCGTGCGTCGTGGCGATCGCCGCGTTCGAGAAGTGACCGCTCGCCGTTGCCCCGAGGGCGTGCAGTTTCGAATTCGTGGCGCTGATCGCAATGGTCGACAAGATCGCCAGTCCGAGCGCTCCACCGACCTGCTGGGTGGTGTTGAGCAGTGCCGAGGCCAGTCCGGCCTCATCGGGCCGTACACCCGAGACGGCGGCCAGGGTGAGTGGCACGAACGAGGTACCCATGCCCACCGACACGATGAGGAGCGGCAAGAGGATTGCGCCGTAACCACTGTGGACCGTGAGGCGCGTCAAGAGTTCGAGTCCAACGGCCGCGGCCGCGGGACCGAACAGGAGTGGGAAACGGATGCCGATTCGTCCGACGAGTCGGGACGTTGCGACGGCCGCACCCATGAGGCCGATGGTCATTGGTAAAAAGCCGAGTCCGGTCTTGAGCGCGCTCCAGCCAAGGATGTTCTGGAGAAACTGGGTGAGGAAGTAGAACATCGAGAACATCGCTGTCCCGATGCAGAGCATCATTGCGTAGACACCGGAGCGGTTGCGATTCTTGAAGATCGACAGTGGCATCAGCGCGCCAATGGTCCTCGTTTCAACGAGCACGAAGGTAACGAGCAGTACCACGGCCAGGGCGAGGGGAACGAGTGTGCTGATCGCGGTCCAACTGTGGCTCGCCGCATTGGAGAGTCCGTAGACCAACGAAAGCATGCCGCCGGTCGCGGTGACCGCGCCGGGCACGTCGAGGTGTCCGGTCGTCGTCGACGATTCGTTGAGTGCCCGCGGCGCGAGGAAGAGAATCAGTGCGGCGATTGGGACGTTGACGAAGAACACCCAACGCCACGAGACGAGATCGACGAGCAGACCGCCGAGGAGAAGACCTGCCGCACCGCCGCCTCCGGCCATGGCCGCGTAGACGCCCATCGCGCGATTACGGTGCGGACCCTCGGGGAAGTTCGTCGCGATCAACGACAGAGCCGTCGGAGCGGCAATTGCACCACCGACGCCTTGCGCCGCTCTCGTGAGAATCAGCCAGAGCTCATTCGTGGCGAAACCACCGAGCAGTGACGAGACGGCGAAGATGGCGATGCCGATCATGAACATGCGTCGCTTACCGAAGAGGTCGCCCATGCGCCCGCCAAAAAGAAGGAGCCCACCGAACGTGAGGGCGTACGCCGTGACGAGCCATTCCAAGTTGTCAACGGAGAAGTTGAGAGCCTTGTGAATGGTCGGCAGTGCGACGTTCACGATCGTTGCGTCGAGCACGATCATGAGTTGAGCGCCGGCGATGACCGCCAGCGCCAGTCCGAGGTGTTTGCCCTCGGTATTGCTACCAGTGAGTTCTGGCGCATCTACTTTTGTCATTTGGATTCCTTAGTGGAAGTGGGCTGAGGGGACTACTAAGCAGTGGCGAGGGGGAGGATGACGTCGTGAACGACGTGCCACGTGAAGTCGGCATCCGGAAGCTCGCCGGTAATAAGAACCTGTTGAATCATGAGAGCGGGGAACAGCGAAACCAAGAGGTCGAGGTTGCGATCCGGTGACACTTCGCCACGCTCGACTGCACGCTCAAAAATTCCGCGCATCACGGCAGTGCGGGGATGAATCATGCGCTCGCGAAAGACCTGACGAAGTTCGTCGTCGTGGGCCAGTGCCGTAATGATTCCGAGCATGAGACTTGCGTCGAAGCGGCTTTTCTTACTGCACGCGCCTGCACTGATTGCCGCGAGATCGCCCTCGAGCGATCCCGTGTCGACGTCGTGCGTCTCGCCCTTGGAGCAGTTGAGCGCGTCGACGACTAACGCCGCCTTACCGTGCCACCGGCGGTAAATCGTTGCCTTACTGGCGTGAGCACGGGCAGCAATCCCGTCCATAGTCAAGCGGTCGTAGCCAATCTCGGAAAGGAGGTCGAGCGCGGCGTCACGAATCGCGACGTCACGACGTGAATCAAGGTTGTGGCCGTGGTGGCGAACACCATGACCGGCCCGCATCACTAAACGTTGGTCCACTGTTTGTGTGTGGTCCATTATCTTCCCTCTCGAGTTTTCACAACGGTACTGTACGGTATCGTACACCACAATTCGATTGATCATTCAGTACTTAATATCAAGTACTGAACTTCCTCATCAGGGTAGGTTTAGGTGCTGACGATTGTGTCAAGTGTGGTTCTAGTGTTGTCGTAGACAGAACGAATCAAAAGGGCGTGAAGGGCGAAAGTGTCAATTCGAAGTCGAGGTCTCGCAGCAGTAGCCCTGGTTGCCACCTTATTGATCTCTGGACAGGCCATTGCGGTCGCGGCAACCGGATCGGCCGACTTTCTGCATGCCGGAACGCTCGGTACCCGTGTCGACTCCATTCCCGGGGCCATCTCGTGCACCGGATCGGGAGCGTGCGTCGTGGGCGGCAGTTGGAACGACTACCCGCCGCCGGGCACAGCCGAAAAGGGCAACTTCGGAGGACTGCTCGATACCGAGCTACGCGGCACGTGGGGCCCGGAGAAGGATTCGCGGGCGAATAATGCCGTCACGCCGCAAAACGCCGATTACACATCGGTGTCGTGCTTCTCGACCGGTAACTGCGTGTCCGGTGGCTACTTCGAAGTGTCGCACGGCGTGCATCGGGCGCTCGTCGCCATTGAAGTGAATGGCAAGTGGAAAACGCCGACGACGGTTCCCGGTCTCTCAAAACTCGGATCGATCATTTTGAATAATTTGGGTGGAGCGACCAGTATTGGTTCCGCGATCTATTCGGTGTCGTGCGGCGCGAAGGGCGACTGTCTCGTCGGCGGCTCCTACGCCGACAAGCACGACGTCAGTCACGCCTTCACGGCGAGCATCGTCAACGGTGTCGTGCAGCCCGTGCGAGTGGTCATCGGGAAAAAGAAGCCGCCGAACTTCGATTCAAATGTGAAGACCGCCAATGACGTCATCACTCAGGTGTCGTGTGGAGCGTCGACCGACTGCGTCATCACGGGCACGTATCAGACGAAAGGCACGTTTTCATCGTTCCAATCGTTCCAATCGTTCGTTCAAGTTGAGCAAGACGGCGTGTGGTCAGCGGTTCGTCCGGTGTTCGCACCGATGGTGGGGACCCAAGGCGCGAACGTGCAGACGGTGCTGTCGTGTCCGACGGCGTCATACTGCACTCTCGTTGGAAGCAATGACGTCAGCAATACCTTTGGCGAGGTCTACGTGACGAGTGAGCACAGTGGCTCCTGGTCGACCCCCGTGACGATTCCCGGACTCGCCGCACTCAGCACGGTGCGAGGCAAAAGTGGGTCGAACAATTTTCCAGATCTGGTGTGCACGGGGGTGGGCAACTGCCTACTCACGGGCGAGTACTCCGACGGTTCAACGGTGGGGCTGGCGGCGTATCTCGCCCAAGAGACCAACGGAGTGTGGGCCCGTGCCACGCCGATACCGGGATTGAGCGCGTTCGCGGGCAAGGGTGGGACTGAAGTGGACGGCGTATCGTGCTCCTCATCGCGCAACTGCGTACTCGTCGGTTCCGTCACACCACCATTGCCATCGTCGACAACAGTCAACGTCAACGATCACTACCCCTTCGTCGTCGCTGAGGTGCGAGGTTTGTGGTCCGCACCGAGCGATATTCCTGGACTTCATCCCACTCCGGCCACCGCGGGCATTATGGCGACCGGCGTGTCGTGCGCTCACAACGGCACGTGCGCGTTTCTCGGAAGTTACGTATCGCCCTTTTACGTTGGGGTGCCCAACACCGCGCCGATTACCGAACAGATTGTGACGTACACCTTCGGTCCCTAGAGGCGTGCGTGCGGAGTCGATGTCCTACTTCGCGCGCATCTTGTTGTTGCGCGCCTCGTGCGTCACTTCAGCGAGTCCAAGCTCCTCGAGGAGCGGCGGGAGGTACATCCCGAAGCGACCACGGTAGCCCTTGCGAAGTCCGTACCAACCCTTGACGGGATTCGTGGGGGAGCGTCCCCACGCTTCGACCGTGTCATCGGCGGCCGGTTTGTTCTCGTCAGCCGCGCCGAGCGCGACCCAGTCGCCCTGCGCGACGAGCCACGTATGGAGGTCGTCAATCGCCGACACGTGGTACTTCAACGTCGTCGATCCAACGACGCAGACGAGCGCCGGTGGATCGCTGTCGGGGTCGCGGTACATCTGATACTTCGACGAACCCGGAGGCGTGGTCAGTTGCCACGGGTCCGCCTTGGTGCCCTTCGCCATACTTTCTCCTTCGTTGTTCGTACGAATGACGACTGGTTACGTCGTGATGCGACTTCGCAGGACCGCGACGCCGTCGCCGTTGAGCGAATCGAGCACTCCCTGACGTCGGGCGACCGCCAGGAGGAGTTCAACCAACGTGCCGCGCACCTCGGGTCCCGAACCGTACGACCAGTCGTCGTCGGTCGCTTGCAGGTGGAGACCGGCGATGGCACTTTTCGCTCGAACGGGAAAGTTCGATCTCTTGAACATGTCGAGGCAGGCGATCTTCGCTTCAGGTGACGTGTCGTCGGCGATCCCCAGTGCGCCGCGGATGTCGTTGCCGTGCACGACGACCTCGCCGAGCATGGCCATTGGCGGCGCCGGCGGTTTATTGGTCGTCGTCGTACGGGCCCTGATCCGACCGATGATCTCGTCCGACGACACCGTGGCCGACGCGCGCGCCTGACGGTCCATCATTTTGTTGAAGTTGAATCCGTTGGCGACGACGCCGCCAACGAACTTTGGTCCGGTCTGCTCGCCGGCGTTCATCATGTGCGCCGCAACGTCCTTCACCGTCCACTGGCCACACCAGGAGGGTGACGCCCACTGCGCGGGCGCCAACGCTTCGAGCATGTCGGCCGAACGCGCGCGCTCGGTGTGAATCATGGACCAGGTGTTGGCGTCGCTCACAATGCCCCCTCGCTCATCGTGATGAACGTGACTCAACAGCAACGGCTTCGTCCGACAGTGACTCGAGGAACTGTGACCAACCTTTGTTGTGGTCACTTATCGCGTCGTCGGGCAAACCACTGTGCACGAGTCGGACGCGAGTCCCGTCGCCATCGGGGGTGAGCGTGATGACGACCTTCGTCGAACCGGCGGGAATGGGGTGATTGGGTTGGTCCCAGCCGAAGGTGAAGACGATCTTTTCGTTGGTCACCACTTCCACGAATTCGCCCTTCGAGGGATGGTTGTCGCCGACCAGGATCTTGTAGATGCCGCCAGGTCGGGGATCCAGTTCCGCGTTCGTGCCCCACCAGGCCACCTGATCGGGATCGGTGAGTAATCCGAAAATCGTTGACGGTTGGGCCGCGATCACGACCTCCTGCACTAGCTCTGCCATTACTGCCTCTTCCTTTTCTCGGCCGCTTCCGCGGCACTCTTCAATCGATCGAGTCCACTGGACCAGTACTGGTCGAGGAACGTTCGCAGCCGGGTCATCTCCTCGTCGTTCACGCGGTAGAGACGGCGATTGCCGTCACGTCGTTCGCGAACGAGATTGGCGCTTCGAAGGACGCCGAGGTGTTGGGAGATCGCCGAACGACTCACGTCACCGAAGTGCGATGCAATGTCGGACGCCGGGAGTTCAGACAGCGATACGAGGCGCAGGATCTCGCGGCGACGGGGATCGGCGATGGCTTTCAGTGCGGTGTCCACGAATCGAGTGTAAGCGAATGCTTACGTAAGAAGCAACTTAAATTGAGTGAATTTTACGGCGCGTCACTCACTCGAAGAGGAGGCAGCCGTCGTCAAGGTCGACGAGGGGCAGTTCGTCTCGTTCGGCCCAGTAGTCCTGCGTGTGGCGCCACTCGGGACGATCAAGTCGTTTGGGCATGAGGTGCATTGAACGGAGGAGGTAATTGGGATTGAAGTAGTCGGTGTCAATCCAGTCGAGGACCGCGTCATCTTCTTCGGCGGCGCGAAGTCGCGGGGTCACGCTCGTAACACCGAGTTCGTCCATGTGGCCCAGCAGTCGAAGGACGAAGTCGCTCACGAGGTCCACTCGCAACGTCCAACTGGCTCGGAAGTAGCCGAAGATCCACACGAGGTTGGGCACGCCGGTGAACATCATCCCGCGATAGGTCACGGTCTTGGCGAAGTCGAGTGGTTCGCCGTCGATCGAAAAATCAATATCGCCGAGCACACTCAAATGGAAGCCGGTCGCCGTCACGATGATGTCGGCTTCTAACTGTGCACCGGACTTCAACGTGACGCCACGGGGCGTAAAGCTCTCGATCTCGTCGGTCACGATGGATGCCTGACCGGAGCTGATGGACTTGAAGAGGTCGCCGTCAGGTAAGAAGGCAATCCGTTGTTGCCAGGGCAAGTAACTGGGCGTGAAGTGCGTCTCGACGTCGAACCCTTCCGGCAATGCGGCGCGCACGAGGTCGATCAGTGCATCCTTCGTGAACTCCGGTTCCTCCAGCGCTAACTGCGTCAGTGCGCGAAGGTTGAAGAGATTCTCACGACGCACGATGTCGTGCACCCACTCTTCGGGTACGTCGAGTTCCCGTAGGTGATCGGCCATCAGGTTGCGATTCTCACCCGTGAAGTAGTAGGTGGGCGAGCGCTGCAGCACCGTGACGTGGGCCGCCTCGTCGGCGATCGCCGGTACGAGCGTCGCGGCCGTCGCGCCCGACCCAATGACGATGACGGTTTTTCCTTGGTAGTCGAGGTCTTCGGGCCACGTCTGGGGATGGACGATTCGACCGGTGAAGGAGTCCATACCGGGCCACACGGGCGTGTAGCCCTCGGCGTGACGGTAGTAGCCCTGGCACATCCAGAGGAAGTTGGCGCTAAAGCGCACTTGATCGCCGGTGTCCTTCCTCGTTGCGGTGAGCGTCCAGCGTTTATCGTCACTCGACCAGGTGGCGCCGTCGACGTGGTGGCCGTAGCGAATGTGCGGCCCGAAGTCGTTCTCGGTGATGACGTCACGCAGGTACTTCTGAATCTCGGCCGCGGTCGCGATCGGTGCGCTCGTCCAGGGCTTGAAGCGGTAACCGAAGGTGTACAGGTCACTGTCGGAACGGATGCCGGGGTAGCGATGCGTGTGCCACGTGCCCCCAAAACTGTCCATCGCCTCGAGTACCACGTAAGTGCGCTCGGGGCTCTGGGACTTCAAGTGGTAGGCCGATCCAATGCCCGAGATGCCGGCGCCGACGATGACCACGTCGAAGTGCTCGGTGGCGACGTCCGATTCGAGATCCTCTTGCACCAACGCGCTCACATTGTCCCCCTCGTCGAATGATTCGTGCGTGACATCGTGACGAACCTTCTCACAACGGCGAGATTAGACGCAACGTCCACGCCGCGTACTCGCGACGGTCGTGTCGAGCACGTAAAGAGTCGGGATCAATTGCGGTGCCCGCGTTACTCTCAAAGTGAACGTTGGACGAGATGTGGAGGTCGTAATGAAGGCAGCGGTGTACTACGAGAACGGTGGACCGAGTGTCTTTCGCTACGAGGACGTGGCGGACCCCGAGCACGGTCCGGGCGAAATGCTGGTCCAGGTCGAGGTGGTCAGCATCGAGGGCGGCGACACACTCAATCGTCTGGGCGGTCCCCTCGTCACCGTTCCCCACATCGTGGGCTACCAGAACGCCGGCACGATCGTCAGCGTCGGGCCCGACGTCACCGGCTTCGCCCCCGGCGACCGCGTCGTCTCATTGGCCTTTCACGGGTCGCACGCCGAACGGCGCGTCGCCCATCCGCTCACGACTTGGTTGATTCCTGACGGTGTGTCAACCGAAGAGGCCGCCTGCGTCCCCGTGGCCTACGGCACCGCGCACGACGGACTCCACGAGTTCGGACGCGTGAAGGAGGGTGAGGTGGCCCTCGTCCACGCCGGCGCAGGCGGCGTCGGACTGGCGGCCATCCAAATCGCCAAGCGCGCGGGCGCGCGCGTGCTCGCTACGGCGTCGAGCGACGACCGGCTCGAGCGACTACGTGAATTCGGACTCGACGAGGGGATCAACTACACGGAGAAGGACTTTGTCGTGGAGGTGCGCGCGCTCACGAAGAATCGTGGTGCCGACGTCATCCTCGATTCCGTCGGTGGCACCAATCTGCAGAAGAGTCTCAATTCGTTGGCCTACCGCGGACGCTGCGTCACCTTCGGCAACGCCGGGCGCGAAGAGCCGACCCACTTGGACACGTCGGGACTCGGCACCCAGAATCAATCGTTGATCGGCTACTTCCTCGGACCGGAACTGTTCGTGGGCAGC
>DATCFS010000230.1:0-2767 GCA_036509375.1 Acidimicrobiales bacterium | reverse complement strand
GCAACCTGACTTCTTCGAGGGTGGTCCCTTGCCGGTACCAGGGGCCACCGCGGCGTCGTATCGCATCGCAGCGTTTCTGCGCGAGCGTCGCGGCGACTTCGACCTCGCCATTGTCACCCAGGACTGGCATCTCAGCCCCGGCGATCACTGGTCGAACGAGCCGAACTTCACGACGACCTGGCCAGTGCACTGCGCGGCGAACACCGCCGGTGCCGAGATTCACGACTCACTCGCCGATGTCAAATGGGACGCCGTGATTCACAAGGGAATGCACGAGGCGGCCTTCTCTGGTTTCGACGGTGAGGGGTCCGACGGTGCGACACTCAACGAGATCCTCGCCAGCGCGAACGTCCGCGACGTCTCGGTTATCGGATTCGCAACCGATCACTGCGTGCGGGCGACGGCGCTCGACGCCCGCGCCCTGGGACTCAACGTCCGCGTGAAGTTAAGTCTCTGCGCTGGCGTCGATCCCGCGACGACCGAGACGGCAATCGCCGAGATGAAGAGCGTCGGCATTGACGTCGAGCGGTGAGGCGAGCGCCGCGACTACGGCAGTGATTCGATAAGGCGCGCCAACTCCTCTCGCCGGTAGCCGTGGCCTCGGGCGAACTCGATCAATTCACGGGCCTTGGTGACCACGGCGCCACTCTCGGGCGAACCCGTCACCGTGATGCCCCGCCCGCGACGGAACTCGAGCAGACCTTCATCACGAAGTATGCGAAGCGCTCGAAGGACGGTGTTGGCGTTGACGTTGAGCACGGCCGCGAGGTCGCGCGCCGGAGGGAGTCGCTCGCCTCGGGCTGCTTCGCCGTCGGCGATCGCGCGTCGAAGCTCCGCGGCGACCTGATCATGGAGGGCGAGAGGTTCATCAGGTTGTAACTTGACAGTTAGCATGGTGCTAGATAGAGTAGCACCAAAGCGGAGTTCGTACTACCTGGAGATCGACCATGACCCAATTAATCACCGAGAATGACATTCAACGCGAATTCCACATCATGACGAACTTCCCGCTGAGCCGCGAAGCCGAGCAGCTCCTCATCGAAGAGGCGAGACGACGCCAGCGTCGTCGCCAGCGTTGGATCGCCGCCATTCTGTCGAGCGTGGTCGCCGCTGCCGGACTCGCCTACGCAGTGGCCAGTGGCGCGGCAAACCCCCGTCAGCGGCAAACCAACGCACAGTCGGTATCGTTGGCCGCCTTCCCCACGTGTTCGGTGAAGAACCTGCACGCGTCGATCGGTGGTGCCAACGGTGCCGCCGGGACTGACTACTACACATTGAAAGTGGTGAACAGCGGCGCTGCGTGCACCGTCCCCCCTCTCGCGGTGCGCGGCTTTGACACCTCGACCGCGACCTACGTTGGTCCATGGTCGAGAGTGTGGGTGACGAGTCACGCGAAGACCGTCGTGGCGATGGGTCACGCCGCCTACGTCCCGGTTGGAGTCGGGGTGACCGGCAACTGGCCGAACTCGCTGTGCAAGCCAGCCAACGTCACCGCGTTGCGCGTGGTTGAAGCGGGAAATCGGGCCATTGTCGCTGCCCTACCACTGCGGGTATCAGTCTGCACGATTACGCAGAGCCTCCACACGCAGTCGGCCTCTCTCACACCGACCAACTAACTGCACGATCGCGGCGGGGTCCTAGCGCCCGGCTCTTCGAACGATCTCTTGCGCGTGACGAAGTAGCGGGGCATCGACCATTCGACCATTGAAGACGAAGACACCGTGCTCGGACGTCGAGGCTCGAAGCACGCTCTCGGCCCAGGCGACGTCGCTCTCCGACGGTCGATAGGCGGTGCGTACGGTTTCGACCTGCGACGGATGGATGCACGCCGTTGCGCCAAAGCCCGACGCCACGGCGTCGCGCGCTTCACGACCCAGTCCTTCGAGGTCGGCAACCTCGAGATGGATGGCGTCGATCGCGACCAATCCTTGCGCCCTCGCGGCGACGAGGACCTGCGCACGGGCGTACCGAGCAACGTCGCGGTAGTGGCCGTCGTCATCTCGGCTCGAGCTTCCGCCGAGTGACGCAATGAGGTCTTCGGCGCCCCACATGATGGCGACCGTCGGCGACGCCGCGGCGATCGACGGCGCCGCCACCACGCCCTTCGCTGTTTCGCAAAGGGCAATGACCTGATACTTCCCCACCGCACGAACGTCATCTGCTGACTCGGTCTTCGCCAGCATCACGACGGCGTAGGCCGTTTGGTCGAGGGCGAGGAGATCCCTCTCAAAGTCGTCAGTCCCCACGGGACTGACGCGAACAATGGTGCGTCGTGGATCGAGTGGCGTGTCGAGCAGGGCTCGTCGTGCCTCCTCTTTGTCGTTGGCACCCACTCCGTCCTCGAGGTCGAGAATGACCATGTCGGCCGCCGCCGACGCCTTCTCGAAGCGCTCGGGTCGATCGGCCGGGCAGAACAAGAGCGCGGGCCCGTGTGGCTCCCAGGTCACCTCGCAGCCCCGGGACGCATTTGCATCATGGTCGAACGAACGGCGACGGCCACCACGTCACCGTGTTGATTCGTCGCGGTGTGTTCGAACGTGACAATCCCTTCGCCCGGGCGACTCTGGGACTCGCGCTTCTCCACGACGACCGTCTCGCAGTAGAGCGTGTCGCCGTGGAAGAGCGGTTTCGGAAAACGGACGTCGCGAAAGCCCAGGTTCGCCACGATGGTTCCCTGCGTCAATTGCGCGACCGACAGTCCCACCATTGTCGACAAGGTGAAGAGGCTGTTGACGAGTCGGGCGCCAAAGGGCTGACCACTCGACCA
>DATCFS010000229.1:0-11568 GCA_036509375.1 Acidimicrobiales bacterium | reverse complement strand
TCGTACGTGGTATTTATGTCAACGCCGGCCGTCGGTCCCGCGTCGACGTCGTCCACAGCGGGTACGACCGACTCAACGACCGGCCCGGCCCGGCGCTTCAGCCCTCCCGTGCTGTAGGCAATTGCTTGGTAGAGGATCGCTACACCCGCAGCGAAGATCTCACCGGCCGGTCTCTTTAGTCCGGCAATCCCTCCGACGATGACTCCCACGGCGACGACCGTAATCAGCCAGCCCTGCCACGACGCCGGCCGCGCACCGAATCCAATTCGGCGCCTCACAAACCACGAGCGGCTAGCCACGAATCATGGCGGAAGTGAGATCTCGATTCGTCCGCGGCACGAAACGATCCTACGAGTTGCGCTGTCGGTGAGAGTTTGGAACTGGTTTCGTCCCTCCCGCCCACGCTCGACGGTCGTTCACGGTCGGAACGATTGCCAGTTGCCCGCGAACACGTCTACGCGGCGCGACGACGTGCGCGGATCCGCGAACGCAGCATCATGCGCACGAGAATGAACACGACGACAATCACGAGGTTGGCGCTGACCGCCGGCACCCAACGGACCTTTTCGTCCTTCACCACATAGACACCGACTGGCATGACGACGCCCCCGAACCCACCACCAGATCCGTTTGATGGTGCGTCATGAGTCGCGGTGCTGTCCACTTCACGCTCGCCGTTCGACTCCGGCACCGACGTACCTTCACCGGCGCCGCCGCCTCCGGCCACGAGCGCCACGGGGATAATCATTGTGCCGTCCTTCTCGTACGCCGCCCCAAACGTTCGACCGACGGAGAGATTTTGTGCAATTTTGCCTAATAGATCTTCGAGGTTCACGTGACTCCGATCTCTTCGACCCGAGACGGGCCGCCCCACGAATATACGACGCACTCACCGTGCACGAACAACGTCAACGGCATGCTGCCACTTACTTATCGAGCTCGGCCAACACTTCGCCGATTATCTTCGTCATCTTGTGCGCGGGAATCGGCTCGCCACCTTCGGCTTCAGCCACCTCATTGGAGAACGCTTCGACCGAGTGCACTCCCCCGATCAACACGTGTCGTAGGGCTTCACCGCTCGCTTCCGAGTCGTCAATGTCCTTCAACGCTTTGGCAACGTCGTGGTCGGGCGACTCCGCCACCACGTGCACGACTTCCATGGCGTTCTCGCGTCCAGTTGCCGTCGAGACGGCCGGCTCGCGATCGGGATTCTGTTGCAGATCCCACTCCGCGAGCGCTTCGTTGTAACCACCTTCGCCGGGGTGCAGCACGCGCGTCGTGGGCGCAGCAACCGCCTCAACACTCTCGTCGGTCGTGCCCTCGGTCGCCTCGTCGTCGTGGTGACGAACTTCGGGAATCGGCACTACCAAACTTCCATCAGGATTACGAACGATTTCCATAGTGACCCCCTGCGAGCACCCCTGTGAGTTCTCGCACTCCCAACTTAAAGGTCGGTCACGAAGGACCAACCGGGTCGACAATGATGGGGTTAGCCACACCGCCCGCCCGAGTGAACGGAGTCTCGCGTTGAAGTTAACCGTTGCCTTTGACCGCACTATTGGTCGCGCCTCGTACCGCGTTCATCTGCGGCTCTATCGACTCACGCGGGGCATCATCGGGCATCGAAGTCCCGCCGGTCCGATGCTCATTCTTGAGTCGATCGGTCATCGTACCGGCATCGTTCGATCCAACCCACTGCTCTATGTAGCGCGCGAGGGCCGTTACTTTGTCGTCGCCTCCAACGGGGGCCGCGCAAGAAACCCGGGCTGGCTCTTTAACGTTCGCAATCACGAAGTGGTGAAGGTGCAGGCGGGCTCGAAAAAGTTCAACGCTGTGGCGCGAGAACTGAATGACGATGAACGAAACGCAGTCTGGCCAATGCTGACCTCCTCGTACGGAGGTTGGGCCCATTATGAGACCTTGACCGACCGCTCGTTACGTGTCATCGAATTAACGCCAACGTCGTAGTTCGTCCTACAGCGATGGAGTTGGACGTCGTCGGCCCAATCATCCAAGCGTGCCCGCCGCACGTCAATTCGTCTGAAACCGTGTCCATCGCTCGACGTTCATTCAATTTAATGACGTTGCGCGTACGACACAACGTCGTATTACGTTGCGGTTACTTGCGGATGCCGGCAATCACGAGGTTGAACATACCGTCGACGCGCTGATCGTCGCGGGCCTGTTCGCTAGCCAAGACAATGCCGTGCATCAATCGAAGGACGTCCACCATGTCGATGTCTTCACGGACGTATCCATCGTCTTGCGCGTTGCGAAGCAACACGGCTCCCGCGTTGCGCATATCAACGCAGGCCAGCTGAATCTCCGAACCTTCGGTGTGCTTCGCGTTCATGACGGCGGCACCCATACTACGGCCGTGCGCGCCAAAGTCCATTTGCAGCCGAAGCCACGCGATGAGTGCGTCGAGCGAGGCCGTTTCATTCGCCAACGCCTCGGCACGTTCCTTCAACTCCAGTGCCTCGTCGAGGAACGTCGCTTCGAGGAGATCCTGGCGAGTGGGAAAATGGCGGTACAACGTACCGATGCCGACGCCGGCGTCGCGGGCAATGTCTTCCAGGACGATATTGCCGCCCCGTTCGGCAACGGCGGCTCGGGCAGCGGCCAGAATCAACTCGTAATTACGCTGTGCGTCCGCGCGGCGCGGACCCCTGACAGGCGCTTGACTCATTTGGCTCCTCAGACTGACCCTCCAAAATAATTCTTGAAATAAGACTTGCAAACGGAGGGCACCTCCGTATAGTATGTGGAGGCACCCTCATGTTAGGCCCTCCGGTGGTCGAAAGCAATGCAATTGTGAAATAAGGGTGCGAATCAAGCAAATCCCGGACTATTCCCCCGAAAGACCTCAACCAAGGAGTCAACGTGCCTCTCACCTCTCACGCCCAAAAACGAGCGTCAACAATCGCGCTCGCGATCATTGTCACCTGCCAACTTATGGTCGTCCTCGACGCGACCGTCGTCAATATCGCCCTCGTTCCGATCCAACACTCGCTGCACTTCAGTCCGGCCGGCCTTTCGTGGGTCATCGACGCCTACAGCATCGCCTTCGGCGGGCTTCTCCTTCTCGGAGGTCGAATGGGCGACGTCTACGGACGCCGTCGAATGCTCATGATTGGTCTCACCATCTTCACGGTCGCTTCCCTGCTTGGAGGACTCGCCACCACGGCCACCATGTTGCTCCTCACTCGTGGCATCCAGGGCGTCGGTGCGGCATTAGCTGCTCCGAGCACGCTCAGTTTGATTAGTGCCACCTTCGAAGAGGGTCCGGCCCGCAACAAGGCGCTCGGTATCTTCACGGCGGTGTCGGCTGGCGGCGGATCACTCGGTCTGATCCTCGGAGGGGCACTGACGTCGTGGGTCTCGTGGCGATGGGTGATGTTCATCAACGTGCCGATTGGCATTGCAATTATTTTGCTCGCACCCCGCTTCGTTCCAGAGCCTCCGCGCAACGGTGGAACGCTCGACGTGACCGGCGCGGCATTGGTGACCGGCGGACTGGCGAGTCTGATCTACGGATTCATCCGTATTGCCGAACACGGCGCTCGCGCAATGACGCTCGGATCCTTCGTGCTCTCCCTCGTGCTGCTCGTGTCATTCGTTCGCGTGGAACGACGTCGTAAGCAGCCGCTTCTACCGATGCACATCGTGACGGACCGCCTACGCGGACCGGCCTATTTCGCGATGTTGCTGGTGCCGGCGACCATGTACGGTGTCTTCTTCTTCGTCAGTCAGTACCTGGAAGGTGACTTGCACTTCAGCGCAATTAAGGCCGGACTGGCGTTCCTGCCCCTTACCGGTCTGATCTTCACGAGTTCGAGGGTTACACCCCGCCTTGTCGCACGATTAGGCGCTCGCCCAATCTTGCTCTTCGGCCTGACCACGCTCGCCATCGCGACATTCTGGATCTCGAAGGCAACGCCGTCGGAAGGGTACTTCGGGGGCCTCTTCGGACCCCTCGTCCTCTTCGGTATCGGTGCCGGCTCGACGTTCCTCCCTCTTAGCGTCACCATTCTCTCGGGCGTACCCCGAGCGGACTCTGGCGCCGCGTCGGGCATGCTCCAAACCATGCAGCAGACCGGTGGTGCGGTGGGCGTCGCCGCGCTCTCGAGCATTGCGGTCGCTCACGGACGTGCGGACGCGCTGTTGAGCGGCTCGGGCATTGTGTTCGTCGCGCTCATTGTGGCCTACGTCGCCATACGTCCCCAGCGCGCACTGGCCGCAACCGCCGAGGAGAGCGCCGAAGAGGCCATCGCGCTCGCCATGGTCGAATAGATCTCTGTGGAAGCGACGGTCAGTCGTCGCCGTGCAAAGCGCGCAGTTCGTTACAGGGCCCCTCTTTTTGAGAGGGGTCTTGTAACGAAAAACGCCCACTTCGGTACAGTAAGTAGAGCGGTTCCCTGCCTGCCGCCATCGGCACCACGAGTGAAGGAGTAGACGTGAGTATGACCTACGAAAAGGATCCCGCGGCGATCGAGAAGTTGAGCCCGCACCAGTACGACGTGACCCAGAACGCAGCCACCGAACCGGCGTTTCGAAACGAATTCTGGGACCACAAGGATGCCGGCCTGTACGTGGACATCGTGTCGGGCGAACCACTGTTCACGTCGACCAAGAAGTTCGACAGTGGCTGTGGTTGGCCGAGCTTCACGACGCCGATCGTGAAGGAGAACGTGATCGAGATTACGGATCAGAGCCACGGCATGACGCGAACCGAGGTTCGCTCCAGTCACGGTGACAGTCACCTCGGACACGTCTTCAACGATGGGCCGGTCGAAGAAGGCGGCCTGCGTTACTGCATTAATTCGGCCGCACTGCGCTTCGTCCCGTTCGCCGACCTGGAGGCCGAAGGTTACGGCGAGTACGTCAGCCTGTTCGACACTGCAGCACCGAGTGAGGGGGTCACACGATGAGTAACGAGACCGAAACCGCCGTTCTCGCCGGAGGATGCTTCTGGGGCATGCAGGACCTGATCCGAAAGCGTCCCGGCATCCTTTCGACGCGCGTCGGCTACTCCGGCGGCGACGTGGCGAACGCGACGTACCGCAACCACGGGAGTCACGCCGAGGCGATTGAGATTGTCTTTGATCCTTCGGTCACGACGTACCGCGATATCCTCGCGTTCTTCTTCCAGATCCACGACCCGACAACGAGTAACCGCCAAGGTAACGATGTCGGCACCAGCTACCGGTCCGCAATCTTTTACGAGAACGAGGAGCAGCACCAGACCGCTCTCGACGTCATTGCCGACGTCGACGCGTCTGGACTGTGGCCCGGAAAGGTCGTCACCGAGGTTGATCCGGTCGGCCCCTTCTGGGAGGCCGAGCCCGAGCACCAGGACTACCTACTCAACTACCCCAACGGTTACACCTGCCACTTCCCCCGTCCCGGTTGGGTACTTCCCCACCGCGACCGCGTCGATTCGTAATTCACCACACAGGGTCGCAGCTGAGTAATCGCCAGTGCCGGCGCCACCGACGGCGTCAGCGCAACCGACAAATACAGAAGAGCCAGTCGTCGAGTTCGCTCTCGACCCGCCGAAGTGCGACGAGTTCCCACGGCGACGCCGCGAGGTACGGATGCAAACTCTCGTCGCGCCAGTACGTGAAGTGACGCGGCAGGTTGAACCGCCTTGAGCTCCACTCGTCACCGTCGCCTTCTTTCAGCGTGAAGACCAGGAATCCGCCGCGTCGAACGCAGAGCGACGTTCTCACCAACACGTCGCGAAACTGTTTCCGGCTGAGGTGAAGGAACACGGCATTCGCGAACACGCAGTCCCATGGCCCGCCAAGATCGTCGGTAAGAACGTCAACGACCCGTGCGTCATGACCGGAGGCGCGCAAGATTTCGACAAAGGAGCGCGTCGCATCGGTTCGTTGCACGCGCAAACCCCGCGACTCAAGGACGTCAGCTTCCGTGCCTGCGCCGCTCCCAATTTCGAACACGGTCGCGCCGGTTGGCAGCATGGCGGCAATCTCGTCGATTAGTTGGACGACTTCGCTCCAGGCGCCGGTTTCACGGTTCCGACGCGCGTATTCATTGGCCGCAATTTCATATGTGTGGATTGTCAAAGCATTATCGTCCGGTTCTGAAATATCCACGTCGTCATCCTCCCAGCGGACCCGGACGACTGCAACGGGTACGACCCCGCGAGGACGCCGGAGAGCGATTCTCGACGCGGTCAACCGGCAGTGACGTCCACGTCGTGGGTGGGAGACCGATACGAGCGCCCGTATCCCGAATACGTGGCGAACAACTGATTCCTACCGATCGGCGGATTGGAGATGGTCAGCACACATTCGCCGAATGGATTGGGATGACACGTGACGAGTCGGGGTCCAAAGTGCACCGACACCGTCGTCGACGGATAGATCCCTTCGGAGTTCGCAATGACGCCCGTCACCTGCACGACCGCCGACGCCCCACCCGACACCCGTGGGGCCGTCGCGTCGAGCGCCCACCTCGAGACCGGAATGACGAACTCAGGATCGGTGGGCGCCGAATACCCGAATCGGTTGATCGCCTGTGTGCTCACCCAATAGACCTGATGATTCTGCAGTCCCCTGATGATGCAGTTCGGCTCGAAGTAGACCGGAGCTCGGCAGTACTTCGAACGTACCCCGTTCGAAATGGTGACGCGGTAGCCCTCGACCTTCGCACCGCCAGGACTCGCAGGCGGGTGCATGTACGTCCACACTTCGCCGTTGCGCACGTTGCCCGATACCTGTTGCGGTGGCGACGGAACAACCGCCGCGCAGTTGGCGCCGGTTCGCGTCGAGGCAATATCACCGGCCACGTCAACCGCGACGTACGATCGAGCGCCGTAGCCCACCGCAGTCCACTGCGACTGCGTGGTCGTGGGTACGGAACTCCCCGACCAATGTTCGCCAATTGATGACGAGATGATGGGGTTGATCGTGCCCGCTGACTCACCGACCGCCACGAAGAGTCCGCAGCCGAACGTGGCGCCGTCAATGCTTTGTCCCGGTGCGAACTGGTGGAGCGCCCAGACGTAGCCGGCGACCGAAGTCGCGACGTAGCCCGCCCCGGACTGCGTGCCGAACGCCACGAAGTTCCCATTACCGAAGGTCAGGGCCCCCAAGTGCAAACCACCGGTGGGTGCCCGCACACCGCCGGTCAGCGGTGCACGAATGAGGCTCCAATGGCGTCCATCGAGCGAGATCAACACGTCGCTCGCCGCAGCGTCAACGGCGATGAAGCGACCGTCGGCAAAGGTGATGGAGCTGAAGCTGTCCTGTGGCCGCCAGAAGATTCGAGTCCACGTCACGCCGTTCGGGGACGTCACGACAGTGCCGACTGAACTTACAGCCGCGAAGAGCCCGTCACCGTAGGTGACGCCCGACCACTGACCGTGAAGAACCGGATGGCCGGCCTGTTGGGGAGTCCCTGGCGGTCCCGTGACCGTCGACCACGACACGCCGTCAGATGAGATCATCTCGTTGGGGACCACGTTCGCCGAGGAGAGTGCAATGAAGTGGCCCGCCCCGTACGTCGCCGTGTGCCAGGACCCGACCGGCCCCATCTGCTCGGTCCACGTGGACGCGTTACTCGAGTTCGCAATGGCTCCCGACGGACTCATCGCAATCCACTGGCCGTGAAGAAACACGACCGCCGACCAGCCACCGACGGGCGGCGCAACCTGGGCCACTGTCCACGTCGTGGCGCCCGACGCTGACGTTGCCGTGGCGGCCATTGGCAGGTTCACACTGGCGATGAGCGTCGCGACCAGCGCCACCGAATAAAGGAGTGTCCTTCTCGTTCGGACCATGTGTCCCTTCGTTGCTCGGAGCGCCATTCTCCCAGATGCAATGCACCGGAGGCTCTACGCAGACCCATAACCGACCCAATTCAAGGAAGAGCCACGGCGTTGACGGCCTCGTCAAAGACGACCGTAGTCTGGCTCTAAATCGAAGTTCGACGGAGTACGGGCGAGTGAGGACGTGGAGGTCGCAATGTTGGTCGCCGTGATCATTCTCGGTCTCATTGGTCTCGCGATCTACGCACTGGCTCGAACCTCGAAGGTGAAACGCACCGGAGGTACGTCGCTGCGGCGAACGGCCTCGAGCCACGTCAACGCCAACGGCTCGCCGAAGCGCAGTTACGTTTCAATGGAGGCGGCCCGCGACGCAGCACAGAAGCAAAGTGCTTCAACAAGCCATTCCATGAGTGCCTATAAGTGCGGAACCTGTAAGCACTTCCACATCGGACACTCCTAACGTTCGTGCGGACCGTCCTCAAATCCCGACGTGGCCGATCTATCCAAGTGTGGAGAGCACGTTTCGGGTCACCTGTTCAATCTGGGTATCGCGTTCGGCGAGGCCGTGTGCCCAATCGGTTGACCCCGACGTGAGGACCGTCGCTCCCGCGTCGTTCGTATAGACGCCCAATACCGCGTGCCCGTGTCGAATCTGGTCCATCGCGGCGGAATCACGCGTCCCAAAGACACGAGAGGCGATGTACTCCAGTTCGCTCGGTTCACCGGGCTTTGGCGGACGTGGCGAGGTCTCGCGGGTGAAGTGCTGCGTCGGGCACGTGCCGAGAATTTCGAACGTTGCCGGGGTGCCGTCTTCTCCCGTTGCGTACGGAAGCCCGTTGCGGTAGGTAAACGCGCACCCGTCACATTCGTAACCAACAACGGTCGCGTGCGAACCAAGTACGTCGCCGTAACTCAGTCCGGTGTCGTCAAAGATCCAGTGATCGGCGCGGTGCACCGTATAGCCACCGAGTCCGGCCGGCACATTGCGACCAATACGGTGATAGCCACCGCGAGTGAAAGTGACGCCCGTCATGGAGTTTTCCGGTCGACCTACGATTACGTCGGACCAAAAGGTCGTCACTTCGGTCTCACGCGGCGTCCCCATGAGCGGGTCGTCTTTGAAGAATCCCTTGTAGCCCACCATCACGTCACGATCGCTACCCTCCACGCGGACCTGCCACAACGACGTATTGCCCGAAAAGAAAGCCGCGTTGCCACCTCGTGCGATGAAGCGTTCGACCGTGTCGCGCATCCCCTTCGACCAGTACTCGTCGTGGCCGACCGACAGGTACAAACTCGCGGTTTCGAGGACTTCGGGATGCTCTTCCAGGTCAGCGTTCGTGCAGACGCCAATCGTAAAACCTTCACGCTCGGCCCACGCGATGAAGGGTTGCTCCCAGTCGGGCCATCCTGCCGATCCCGCGTAGTCCGACAAATGATTCAATTGGATATATCCGACGTGGCTGGCGTTCTGGGGATCGGGAGCGCCAGTTCCCGTGACGCGACGGCCCTTACCGAGTGGTTTGTGAAGGTAGCCCGCCGACATCGGACGTTGCATTGAAACGTGCGTTCCACCGGTGTAGAGATTGGTCCCACCAAAATCGTTGTACGCGTTCCAGGTGTTCGTAGCCAGCGCGAGGACGATCCGCTCAGGGGAAACGGGTCGAACAACGAAGAAGGCATAGTCTCGGCGAACCTTGTCGCCTACCTCAATCTCCATGACCACTTCGTAGTAGCCCGAGCGCCACGCAGGGTCAACATCAACGGTGAGGGCCACGGGCCAACCGCAACCCGTTGACGAAGCGGTGACGGGAGTCTCGTGTTCGTCCGTCGTAACCGACGCCGAATCGAACACCACGTCTCGTCGGCCTCCCACGCGAGCGATCTCGACGCGAACAGGTCGTGCGCCCGACGACGACATGTGTAGGTCGACTTGTTCACCCGGACGAACTGACTGCGGCCAGCAATAACCTTTGATTGTTTCTCGAGCCATCGTTCGACTGTAACTGGGGCCGGTCAGGGCCTGCCGTTACGTGTGCACACGACCGTCATCGGACGTTGCATCTAACTAACGTCACGCCGTTTGAGCAGCCCCACCCCGATGATGGCGAGCACGACGGCCCACGCAATGACGACGGCCGTGCCCGCATTGCCGGGCAGCAGCTTGTCTTCAATCGGGCCCATCATCGAATCCGACGCGTGAACCGGCAGGAAGCGACCGATCTTGGGCAGAAATCCAAAAACGAGGTTCTCCACGACGAAGCCCCATGCGAGCAAGGAGATCACGGCGCCGACTTGATTGGGGACGATCGAGCCGATCGCGACGCCGATGGCGCCCCACAACGCCGTGCCGACAATTGCCCCTACGATCAATTCGATTTCATTGGCGCCGGTCATGAAGATGGGAACTCCCCGGATCTTCAAGATCATCAGGCCGATCGAGAAGACCAGTCCCTCACCAACGACCCCAAAGACCAGACCGGACAGGACGCCAGCCGCGATCTTCGTTGCGAAAAGGCTTCGTCGATCTGGGTTGAACAGTGATGTCGGCCGAATCGTCCCGAACCGGTACTCGCTCGTGAAGAGCATCACGCCCGCAAGGGCGGCGAAGACACCCGCGATGCTGCCGAAGCTGAGCAGACTCGCCTGTTCCTGTTCGGTTACGAGTTGATTCAAGGGCGACAACGTGCACGTCAGTATGGTGAAGAGCAGCGCGAGGGCGATCAGTCCCAATAAGAGGCCGATCGTCGTGCGCGTCGAGCGTATTTTGAGCAGCTCGGCTCGCAATTGGTTCATTGTGGTGCCGTCCCTGACGTCAAGTCGAGAAAGACCTCTTCCAACGACGAACCTTCGGTAACGAGTTCATGGATTGCGACGCCTTCAGCGAGCGCGACGTCGCCGACGTGCTCCTTCGTCGTTCCTTGGGCCAAGAGCGCGTGGTCATTACTTGTGGTCGTAACGATTCCTTCGCGCTGCAGTGCCGCGGCCAAACTATCGAGGTGCGGACTTTGCACCCGCACGACGCCGCCCACTCTGGCCGTTAACTCATCGAGTGTCGATTCGGTGACGAGCCGTCCATGATTGATGATGAGGACTTGGTCGACGGTTTGGGCGATCTCGGCGAGCACGTGACTGGAAATGAGTACGGTGCGTCCGCCCGAGGCAAAGTCTCTGAGGAAGTCACGCAACCATCGCACGCCCTCGGGATCGAGTCCGTTGGCCGGCTCATCTAAGACGAGCAAATCTGGATCACCGAGCAGCGCCGCGGCGAGTCCCAGGCGCTGACGCATGCCGAGTGAGTATCCCTTCACTCGGCGCTTCGCCGCACCCTGAAGCTCCACCAACGCGAGGACTTCGTCCACGCGGCTGTCGGGGATGCCGACCGACCAGCTGAGCGTTCGAAGATGATCCCTTCCCGACCTTCCCGGGTGAAAATCGGTGGCCTCGAGCACCGCACCGATGCGTTGAGCCGGCGTCTTCAATTGATCGTAAGGACTTCCAAAGACGGTCGATTGACCACTCGTCGGCCGAGCGAGACCGAGCAACATTCGTAAGGTCGTCGATTTTCCTGCTCCATTTGGTCCGAGGAACCCCGTAATCGTTCCCGCCTCGATGGAGAACGTGAGATTGTCGACAGCGAGGACTTCGCCGTAGCGTTTACTGAGCGAATCACTTTGAATGACGGAGGTCACGTGCTCGCTTTCGCTGGTGGGGATACGGTGAGTGTAACCCTTCATCTCATCGGTTGGATTCCGAGTGGTACTGCTCTGGGG
>DATCFS010000228.1:0-4206 GCA_036509375.1 Acidimicrobiales bacterium | reverse complement strand
CGGTGACTGTTCCGGTAAGCGGTGGACGCCCGAGATGGCCGTGGCACTGCTCGAAGAGTGGGCCGTTCAGGACAACGCAATGGCAGTGTCCGAAGTCGACCGCTACCTCGGTCTGCCGGCCCAGGCAATCTCCTACAAGGTCGGCGAGCGGGCGTGGCTCGAATCGCGCGAAGCGGCGAAGAACCGATTGGGTGACGCGTTCACGCTGAAGGCGTTCCACGCGCACGCACTCGTCTTGGGCTCGCTCGCGCTCGACACCTTCACGACCGAAATGGCGACGTGGGACGGTGGGCTTTAGGGCGCCTCGTGCCCTGCGACACGCGGCGTGCATTACCGTTCTTTGTGACCCAAAGGATGGCGACATGGTGAACGACCGCTCCACATTGACGAGTAGTGAACGAGAGAAGGCGTCAGTCTTTCATTCGTGGTCGGCACAGTCCACGATCAATCCCTTCATGGTGAAGGGCGCCTCGGGCGTCTACGTGACCGGCGAAGACGACGTCTCGTACCTGGACCTTTCGTCGCAACTCGTGAACACGAACATCGGTCATCAGCACCCGGCGGTTGTTCGCGCGATTCAAGAGCAGGCGGGCATACTCTGCACCATCGCTCCCCAACACGGCTACGCGTCGCGTTATCGAGCGGCCGAGTTGATTCTCGACCGTTCCTTTGAAGGAGCGGCGAAGGTCTTCTTCACGAACGGCGGCACCGAGGCAATGGAGCACGCCATTCGCATGGCGCGCCTGCACACCGGCCGCCACAAAGTGATGTCGGCGTACCGCAGCTATCACGGCGCGACCGCGACCAGCATCAACCTCACCGGCGATCCGCGCCGGTGGCCGAACGACACGGGCTCGGCCGGCGTCGTGCACTTCTTCGGACCCTTCTTCTACCGTTCAATGTTCCACGCGTCGAGCGAAACCGAAGAGTGCGAGCGCGCGCTCGCGAACCTCGACGAGACCATCCGCTTCGAAGGTCCCGACTCCATCGCGGCGATCGTCCTCGAAACGGTCCCCGGAACGGCGGGCATCATGGTGCCACCGAAGGGATACCTCCAAGGCGTTCGCGCACTCTGCGATCGCTACGGGATTGTCTACGTCGCCGATGAGGTGATGTGCGGATTCGGGCGAACCGGGTCATGGTTTGCGTTTCATCAGCACGACGTGCGGCCCGACCTCGTCGTCTTCGCGAAGGGCGTGAACTCCGGCTACGTGCCACTCGGCGGCGTGATCTTGAGCGAAGCCATCTCCGCCACGTTCAACGACCGCGTGTACCCCGGCGGTCTCACCTACTCGGGTCACCCGCTCGCCTGCGCCGCGGCCGTGGCGACCATCGAAGCCATGCGCGACGAGGGCATTGTCGAGAACGCCCAGACGATTGGCGACGACGTACTACGACCCGGTCTCGAATCGCTCGTTCAAAAACACGCGATCATCGGTGACGTGCGAGGACTCGGCGTCTTCTTCGCGCTCGAACTCGTCGTTGACCGCGCGACCAAGGAACCGCTCGCTCCCTACGGGGGCAGTTCGCCCGCCATGAACGAGATCGTTGCGGCGTCGCGCGCCGAGCAGTTGCTCATCTTCACGAACTTCAATCGCATTCACGTCGTGCCCCCGTGCACCATCACCGCCGACGAGGCTCGCGAAGGTCTTCGTCGACTCGACCGAGCCCTCAGCGTCGCCGGTCACTACTACACGGGCACGGTGTGACGAACGACGAGCGGCGAATTGCGGCCGCCTCGAAAATGCGCCAGCTGGGACACGCCTTCGTCGGCACCGCGCTCACTGACGAGCAGTTGGACGCGGTGACAACTCGACTCGACGAACTCATCACCGACGTCGTTCAGGGCGAACGTCGCGAGCGGACATTCTCACGCGACCGCATGGTCGAGTTCATGCTCACCCTTCCCACCGAGGAGCAGTCCGGCACGCAGCAGATGTTCGGCGACTCGATTGTCGCGGGTTGGGCTAACCCGATGGGACTGGCCGCGCGTCTCTGGCGAGAAGGTGACGTGGCCGTCATGAAAGTCACGCTCGGCAACGGCTTTGAGGGCGCCCCGGGGCGTGCGCACGGTGGCGTCGTTGCGGCGCTGCTCGACGAGGTGATGGGTTTCATGAACGCCATCCACGGCACCATGGCCTTCACCGCGCAGTTGGACATCACCTATCACGCACCGACACCCGTGGGCGAGCCGATCATCGCGCGGGCGTGGTTGGAACGAAGTGACGGTCGTAAGCGATACGTCGTCGGAGAGTTACACGCTGACGACGTCCTCATCGCCAGTGCGAAGGGACTCTTCATTGCCCCCGACCACGCTCTCTTCATCGAACAGTTCGCAACGCCCGAGTCGTAACGTGCCACTGCGCCTCACTCGCTCCTTCCGTGCCACCAAGGTTCCATCCATCTCGG
Organism: Acidimicrobiales bacterium; assembly: GCA_036509375.1. Taxonomy (GTDB): domain Bacteria; phylum Actinomycetota; class Acidimicrobiia; order Acidimicrobiales; family RAAP-2; genus RAAP-2. Next base: position 1,797 of record DATCFS010000228.1, on the reverse strand, counting down.
TCGTGTTCTGGATCTTGAAGGTGCTCACGACCGCCATGGGCGAGGCGACGTCGGACTACTTCGTCAATCGATTCAACCCCGAGGCCGCCGTTCTGGTGGCGGGGGCGATCTTCGCCGTGGTCCTCTGGTGGCAACTCCGGGCGTCGAGATATTCTGCCTTCACCTACTGGGCGGCGGTCGTGATGGTGAGCGTGTTCGGCACCATGTGCGCTGACGTGGTGCACGTCGCCTTCGGTGTCCCCTACCTCGTCTCGGCAGTCATCTTCGCCGCCGTACTCGTGGCGGTCTTCTGGTGGTGGTGGAACAGCGAAGGGACGCTCTCCTTCCACAGCATCCGAACGACGCGACGCGAACTGTTCTATTGGCTTACGGTGACGGTGACCTTCGCACTCGGCACCGCCGTGGGCGACCTCACGGCCTTCACCCTCAAACTCGGATTCTTCAGTTCCGGGATCCTCTTCGCCGTCTTGATCTGTCTTCCCGCACTCGGGTTCCTCGTGCTGCGACTGAACGCAATCGCGATGTTCTGGACGGCGTACATCCTCACCCGGCCACTCGGAGCCTCCTTCGCCGACGGGATGGGCAAGCCTCGCCTCAGTGGCGGTCTCGGCTGGGGTTCCGGCAGCGTCGCCCTCGTTCTTTCGGGCCTTATCGTGCTCGTCGTCGCACTCGTTGCGTCGAATGACCACCGGCATGAGGCGAGTAATCGTCCTTAATATGGTCCAATGCCAGCCATCTCCGTAGACAATCCACTAGAACTTCCCAAGGCCGTTGCGCCCCAAGTGAGCGATCAACCTCGACGCGTGAAGTCGATCACGTCGGCCCCGCGCGGTCTCGAAGGCGAGGGCTTTCCCGTCCGTCGAGCCTTCGCGGGCATCGACATGAGTGACCTCGATCCCTTCGTCCACATGGACCAGATGGGTGAGATCGACTACGGACCGGGTGAGCCCAAGGGCACGCCGTGGCACCCACATCGCGGTTTCGAAACCGTCACCTACATGATGGAAGGCACGTTCCTGCACCAGGACTCCATCGGTGGCGGTGGCGTCATCCAGAACGGATCGACGCAGTGGATGACGGCCGGTGCCGGCATCTTGCACATTGAGCGACCACCGGACGCGCTCATCGACTCCGGCGGCCTCTTTCACGGCGTGCAACTGTGGGTGAACCTTCCGGCCAAGTTGAAGATGACCACGCCGCGCTACCAGGACATCGAAGCGGAATCGGTGACGCTGCTCACGAACGAGAACGGTGACGCGATCATCCGCGTCATTGCCGGGTCATTGGGCGACGTGGACGGACCGGGCGTCACGCACACGCCGATTGCAATCGCCCACGTCTCGTTGCTGCCGGGTGGACAGATGTCGCTTCCCTGGAATCCCAAGTACAACGCGCTCACCTACGTGCTCGCGGGACAGGGAACCGTCGGACTCGACCGCGCCCCAATCGGCGAGGGCCAGATGGCCGTACACGTGGGGGGCGACTTCCTCGTTCTCTCGGCCAACGAGTCGCAGGACTCGCGCACGCACGCCTTCGAGGTACTCATCCTCGGGGGCGAACCAATTCGCGAACCGGTCGCGACCTACGGCCCGTTCGTCATGAACACCAAGGCGGAGCTGCAACAGGCCTTTGAGGACTACGAGGCCGGACGCCTCGGTCAAATCCCCGCCGATCACATTTAATCGGTCGACGCGGCTCGTTTGACGAGGAAGGTACCAGTGGCGCGACTGACGAGCTTGCCTTCGTCGCTCGTGATCGTCGCCTCGGCGTACGCAATCTGGCGGGTCATTCGCACCA
>DATCFS010000227.1:0-4352 GCA_036509375.1 Acidimicrobiales bacterium | reverse complement strand
TCCATTATGGGTGCCACCAACAGCGTCATCACTATCAGGACGACAAAAGTGAAGCCCCGCGCCGATCCGAAAAGGTGATGCACCGGCCGGTTGAGATGCTTGACGTGAAACGGAGAGTAGGCGACGTCGACCAGTAATTGCGCACCGATGCCGAGGAGCACGTAGAGCAGGTCGCTCGAGCGCGGACGCCACTGATTCGCCAGCGCCTTGAGGTTCCCGTACGCGTAGGCGTAGTAGATGGCGGCGCCGAAACCGGCCCAGAGACCGAGTAGTCCGAGCGCGTTGGCCCACCACGGTGGCGAACTGGCCGTGGAGAGCGCATTCAGACCACCCGGGAAGTGAGTGAGGGCGACGCCCAGTTCTTCGAGGACCGCGGCGATGATCTGTCCACCTAAGAATCCAATAAACCCTGCGAGCACGATCGCGAGTTGTCGCGGTTTTTCCAGCGGTTCGGCGCCGAGCATTGAATCCACAAACAATTACCCTAATCTGTGCCGAGTTTTCCACAGGTGCAAGTAGAGATGTTGTCGGTCACCTCTAGTCTGTTGTGGTGAGTAACGCGCCCGAACAGCCGAACAACTATAAAAAGTATTTGCCCGGGGGCGAACAGCCAATGGCCCCTGACGCCCGTCGGCGCGTCTTGATGACTCTGGGTGTCGTCCTCTTGATTGGCCTCGTGTTAGCGGCGACCGTATTGAAGCCCACCCACGTGAAAACCATCTCGTACTCCGCGCTCTTGAAAGACGCCGCTCACCACCAGGTGTCGAACGCCGTCATCAACACGGGCACGGGCAACATCTCGGGAAAGTTAACGAACGGCACGAAGTACACGACGAACGGTCCCACGACCGTCATCGGCGGCGACATCACCAAACTGCGCACCACCGATAACGTCAAGGTCACCTTCTCCAGTCCGAGCAGCCTCCTCGGTCTGTTGCTGCCCTACTTCATCTGGATTCTCCTCATCGTGGCCTTCATGTGGTTCATCAGCCGCCAGGCCAAGGGTCAGATGCAAGGCATGATGTCGGTGGGACGCTCCAAGGCGAAACTCTTCAACGTCGATCGACCGAAGACAACGTTCGAGGACGTCGCGGGCTACTACGGCGTCAAGCAAGAGATCAGCGAAGTCGTTGAGTTCCTCAAGACCCCCGCCCGCTACACGCAGATCGGTGCGCTGATTCCGAAGGGCATCTTGCTCGTCGGTCCTCCCGGTACCGGTAAGACGATGCTCGCGCGAGCGGTCGCCGGTGAGGCGGGCGTGCCCTTCTTCTCCGTGACGGCGTCGGACTTCATGGAGATGTTCGTGGGTGTCGGTGCGAGCCGTGTTCGCGACCTCTTCGCCACTGCGCGCAAGCAGGCCCCGGCGATCGTGTTCATCGACGAAATCGACTCCATTGGCCGCAAGCGTGGCGCCGGCGTCGGTGGCGGCCACGACGAGCGTGAACAGACACTGAACCAGATGCTCAGTGAAATGGACGGCTTCGACCCCTCCGAGGGCGTCATCGTGATGGCCGCGACGAACCGTCCCGACGTGCTCGACTCGGCCCTTCTTCGCCCGGGCCGGTTCGACCGCCAAATCGTCGTCCCCCTCCCCGACCTCGACGAGCGACTGCCGATTCTGCAAGTTCACTCGAAGAACAAACCCTTCGACGCATCCGTTGACCTCGAGATGGTGGCCCGTGGCACGCCCGGGATGAGCGGCGCCGACCTGGCGAACCTCGTGAATGAAGCGGCGCTCCACGCCGTGCGCCGTCACTCGGCCACCATTGGTATGGAGGACTTCGAGACGGCCCGTGACCGACTCATGATGGGCCAACTCCGCGACACCATGGTCCTGATGGACGATGAGCGCGAGCGTGTGGCCTACCACGAGAGCGGCCACGCCCTCTTGGCCTACGTCCTCGAGAAGACTGATCCGCTCCACAAGATCACGATCATTCCCCGCGGCATGGCGCTCGGCGTCACGATGACACTGCCCGAAGAGGATCGACACATCGTGGCCCGTCAGTACCTGGAGGACTCGCTCTGTATGCGAATGGGCGGACGCGTCGCCGAGCTCCTCGTCTACGGCGACCTCTCAACCGGCGCCGCCGACGATCTGCAGAACAACACCGAATTGGCGATCCGCATGGTTCGTGAATGGGGAATGTCCAAGGAGATCGGCCCCATGGCCTGGGGCGCCAACAACCAGGTGTTCCTGGGCGAAGACCTCATGCACACCCGCGACTACTCCGATCACACGTCACGAGTTATCGACGACGAAGTCGAGCGCATCTTGCGAGAGCAAGAAACGCGCGCGATTGAGGTCCTCACGCTGCACCGTCGTGGCCTCGAAGCCTTGACACGATCGCTCCTCGAACACGAGACCCTCGACGGCGAGACCGCGGCGCGCCTCATCGACGAAGCGCACGGCGAACAGGTCCACCCCGAAGGAACGAAGACCGTGAGTTCACTCGCGGGCGTCGGTGCCACCGCGTCCAAGGCGCCCACCCCGAAGGCACCGTCGGTCGCACCGGCACCGGGATGGTTGCCGCCGACGCTACCGGCCGTCTAGCGGTTCCACCACCGACGTGCCGGCCGGCCTCGTCGGCAGCGTCAAGGTCACGAGCAGCGTCGGTCGCGACGACATCACGAGCACCGTGATGTGCTGCAGTGTCCGGAGCGTCGGCTCCATGGTTCGCAGACTGACCGTCGCGTTGCCCGCCAACCGAACGGACGGATGACGAACTGGCGCCGAGGTGGCGGAGAGCGTCGTGAACGTGAGGCTGACTGAGGTCGCCGACGTATTGGTCGCGGTGGCCGAATCGAAGCCGCGACCGGTGAAGTCGCTCACGAGGAATTCAGACTGCGGCGACTCAGGTGACGACAACGCAAACGTCGTGCCGGTGCCCGTGGCCAATGAGGCCACGACCGATTGATTCGATCGCATGGTCACGACCGCGTACCCCGCGGCCGGGATTGCGGAGTTCGGCGTGATGGTCGCCAGCGCGCTGCTGTTGGGCGCCACGGTCACCGATTGGGCCGGCACCTTGTACGGGGCGAGGTCGATGGCGAACGAGACGTTGGCCGGACGTGAGCCGGGATTGAAGAGTCGGACCTGCGCCGTGGCATTCTGCGCCGTCGTGACACTGGGGAACTGCGCGTGGGTCTCGTCACTGGTGACGCCCGAGACGAGGGACACGACCGATCCGGACTTCTGCACGCCGACAATGTCGAGGGCGCCGCGCAGGACCTTCACGTGGACGCCCACGTTGGTCGTATCGACGACCTGGGTGCCTAGGTCGATGTCGGCCTGCCCGTGGGCGCCGACCGCAATCCCCTGGTATTTCGCCGGCGCCACTTCACCCGTCGACGTGTAGGCGTCGACGTTGAAGACCGCGGGCGTGGCCGTGGGGTTGTAAATACTCAGTTCCGCATGTGAGCCCACCGTCGTGTCAAAGCCCGCCGCGTACCAGTTGGTGACGCCCGTGGAGATGCAGGGCGTTTCACTGGCGTTGTCACTGGTGGCTTCGACGGCAACGACGCCGCCACCACTCACCTGCGCGCCCACGCCGAAGTAGTTGCCCCGTTGGCCGGCACTGGGATCAATTGAGATCGACGTGTAGGGAGCGAGATTCGTCGCTCGAGCCAGCGTCGTGCCGCGGTCCGAGACGACATTGATGTTGATGAGGTGCGCCGCACTCGTGGTGTTCGTGAACGTGACGCGTCCGGGTGATCCCGCGCTCGCACTCGACAATCCAGAGCAGTACAGCGCCGTTGATTCGGCCGAACTGGTGAGGGCGAGCCCGCCAGGGAGTGTCGACGGATTCGAGCGCTTCGCGAAGGAACTGAGAGCTCCAGTGGCGATGAGGACCGCCGCGAGGATCAGCACGAGTGGAATACGGCGAAGACTATTCATGGTCGTGCCGGGCGTGGCGGGCCTTCGCGGACTTGGGGCGACCGGTGAAGATCCACTCGAGCCGATGGATCCATCCGAAGCCCAACCACATCAGGGCCCACAGGAGCAAGGTGAAGAGAGCGAGGAGCCCGTTGAGCGGAAGTCGATGCAACACGAGGTCGCCTTGCCCACCGGTGCCCTGTGCCGCGACCTGAAACGTCGGCGCCCAGAATTGGTCGATTGACCTCGGTACCGCTTGTCCGTTGACGGTGAGGGAAAAGGCGCTAGCCGGTGCGTAACCGGCGGTGACCGTTGCTCCGGCCGCGAGCGGTCCGGAATTCGACGACGTACTGAAGACCGGCACGGGTGACGCGTCGCCCGGCACGGTCATCGACACAATGCCGTGAAAGAGCGAGTTGGAATAGACCTCGACCGATTTCGTTTGGAGGACGAGAGCGAGGTCGCTCTGGCGACC
>DATCFS010000226.1:0-8098 GCA_036509375.1 Acidimicrobiales bacterium | reverse complement strand
CCCCGGCACCGGTCGACGCAGGCTCAAGATCACGACGAACACGGGCGCGCCGACGAGTGCTGTCACGACGCCGAGCGGCAACTCCGATGGCGCGATGACCGTACGAGCAATCGTGTCGGCGAAGACGAGGAACGCCGCGCCGAAGAACACTGAGATCGGCAAGATCCGCCGGTACGACGTACCCACGAGGAGTCGAACAATGTGGGGCACGATGATGCCGACGAAGCCAATGAGGCCAACGGCCGAGACAATGGCCGCGGTGCCGAGCGACGATGCGGCGATGACCACGAAACGGACCTTGCGAACCGGCACACCCAGCGATCGCGACTCGTCTTCTCCCACGCTCATCACGTCGAGCGCGCGCGCGGCTCCGACGCACACGCAAATGCACACGAGCACGTACGGAAGTACCAACCAGACGGACGACCAGCTGGCGCTCGCGAGTGAACCCAAGAGCCAGATGTAGACGCGCGTGATCGACCCCACGCCAGACTGCTGTTGAAGAAACGTCTGCGCACTTGTGAGGAGGGCTGAGACGGCGACGCCGGCGAGAATCAACGTCGAGACGTTCGAACGAAGCGCTCGCCCGCCGATCAACCATGTCACCGTGACCGCCGCCATCGCCCCAACGAAGGCGAGCAACGGCGTCCACGCAGGGGTGAGACCGTGACCGACGTTCACGATGGCGAACGTGGCGCCCAAGCCGGCACCGGCCGCCACACCCAATAAATACGGGTCAGCGAGGGGATTTCGAAACACGCCCTGATAGGTTCCGCCCGCGACGGCCAGCATTGCGCCCGCCAGTAGTCCGAGCACCATACGGGGTGCGCGGAACTGCCAGACGATCGCCGATTGCGTCTGCGAAAGCGTGTCGTGGCCAATCCCTACGTGAGAGAAGAGGCTGCCGACTACCCGCCACGTACCGATTGACGTCGGTCCAATGACGAGTCCCCCGACCACAGCGACGCAGAGGGCGACGGCGGTAAATGCCACCACCGCCGCCACGCGACGACGAGTCGGGGGACCAGCGCTCAATGAACTACTTCCAGAGTTTCTGATTATTCAACGCGCCCTTCACGGACTTCGTGAGTTGATTCATAAGCAGGACGAGGCGGGGTCCCCATCTCGAGGCGACGTCATCGTTGAGTGCAATCACCTCATGATCGGCGACCGCACTGACTTTCGAAAAGCCCGCGCGCTTCGCAACGGTCGCCAACGACGCCTTGCAGCACACCGTGTCGGCGAGGAAGATAATTTTCGGATCCGCGCTCAGTATGTACTCGGCGCTCAGTTTCGGATAACCGGCGTCAGCCGTGGTGCTATTCGCGTCGGCGATGTTGACGACACCGAGTTGCTTCAAGAGCGAACCCACGAACGTCGAACTGGTGAGCGAATAGAAGGTTGGATCGAGTTCGTAGTAGCCCGTCAGCTTCTTGCCGGGGTGCTTGGGCACCGACGCGATATCGGCCGCGATCGCGGCCTTCATCGTTGCCGCGAGTGCATCAGCTCTCTTCACGTGCCCGGTCAGTTTGCCGAGCTGCACGATTTCGCTCAGTGCGCCGGTCAGATTCGTGGGGGCGTCTTGCTCGACGACTTTCACACCTACGCCCGTCAACTTCTCCTTGATGGAGTTCGCGTCGTAGGAGATGATGACCAAATCGGGCTTGGACGAATGGGTTGACGTGGTCTTACAGATGCCAATGACGGATTCCACGCTCGGGTTGAGCGAGTCGATCCGTTTGGTCGGCAGTCCACTGGTCGGGTAGTTGGAATCCTTATCGACCGCCTGGACTTGAGGGCCGGCGCCTATCGCGTAGAGCGTTTCGGTCGCCGCGGGCGAGAGCGACACGACGCACGCCGGTTTGCTCGCGGCGCCGGCGGTGGCGGCACTCAGTAGGGGAAGAACCACGACACTCAATGTGAGTGCGAGGGTCAACCGAAGGGACTTGAACATGGATATCTCCTTTCCGTCGAAGTGGGTTGGACGACGGATGGATATCCGAACGACCGCTCCTTACCTCGAGAGCTGTCTTTCACATCTCCTCGCGGAAGGCGACCTGGCTACATGGTCTAGAAATCAGAACCACTTACAGTTGCGGGACAGCGTTGGAATCTCACCAACTTCGCTGCCGCGAGGCACTTGCGACCTTACTGCATGACGGGGCACGCACCCCAAGATTTTGGGGGTACCGACGTAGAGTTGGCCTATGAGTGACCCGCCGACGAGGAGCCGTCGGGAGAGCGCGAGTCAACTCGCCGTGATCCTCGTGTTATTCGCGGTGCTGGTCGGGGCGATCATTGTTCTCGACAAGTTGGTGACGTCGCACTCCTCGAGTCCGCCGGTCACGACCTCGACACCGACATTCAACTATTCCTGCTGCACCAATTGGAACGTCAACGCCGTCTACCGACCAGGCGAGACCGTCCACATCCACTGGTACCGCCAAGAGGTCACGTCGAGCGACTCCTCGACGAGGCGGATTACACTCACGGCCTTTCTCTCCGATCGGTTCGTGAGTAATGCGGCGATCAAGTCCAGTACGAAGTCCGGTTCGTTCACCCTCACGTCGGGACCGTTCGCCGCCGCGGCCGACCGAATCACGGTGACCAATCATTCGGACCTCCTCCCCATCTCGTCGATCCGGATTCCGGGCGACGCGAAGAAGGGCTACTACGCCATTGCCTTTACGTCGAGCCAAAAGGGCTTCTCCGTCTCCTCAATCGAAACGATTCACGTCATTTAGAACTTGACCGCTTCGGCGGACCGACGTTGTGAATGGGACTGAAGAGATCTCGTCAGGCGACGGTCATACCGCCGTCAACCGCGACGTCGGCACCGGTAATGGCCGATGCCGCGGGCGAACAGAGCCACGCAATGGACGACGCCACTTCCACCGGTTCGAGCAACCGGCCAATCGGCTGGCTCTCGGCGAACGCTTCGGCGCTCTCGAGCTCGTACACCCTGGCCGACGCGTCGAGCATCGCGGTGCGCGTTGAACCGGGACTGACCGCGTTCACGGTGATGCCGTAGGGCGCGAGGTCCATGGCGGTCCCTCGCACGAGTCCCACGACTGCGTGCTTCGCCGCCGAATACGCCGCCAAATGGAAGAGACCGGTGCGCCCCGCGGCAGACGCCACCGCCACGATACGTCCGTTCGACTCTTTGCCGTTGGCGATCAAGGTCGGCGCCGCTGCTTCAATGAGTCGTCGCGTTCCGAGCACGTTGACCGACCAGACGGCGTCCCACGCGGCGTCACTGATGTCCCAGAGCGGACCGCCGCCCGCAATGACGCCGGCACAGGCGACCACGGCGTCCAGTCGTCCGAAGTGTCGGGTCGCCGTTTCGACGGCCAACTGCATGTCCGACGCGCTGCGCACGTCACCGACGAGGCCGAGGACTGCCTCGCCGTGGCGCGCGACGACGTCGTCGAGATCGGCCGAGGTCGCGAGTGCGTAGGGAACCTCCGGTATGTCGCGACAGCGATCGACCGCGATCACCCGGTAGCCGTCGTTGACGAGCACGTCGACGGTCGCCGCTCCGATGCCGCGCGCCGCGCCGGTGACAATCGCAACGCGACTCATCGGCCCAACGCTCGAAAGAAGCCGTCGGGAGCGACGACGTCGTCACGCGACAGTTCACGTACGTCGGACTTGCCGAGCGCGAGTAGGGCCGCGTCAATGCCGCCGCGCAGAACGTCAAGCACGTTTTCAACACCGGCCTGACCGTTGGCCGCCAAACCCCAGAGGTACGCACGCCCGACCATCACCGCGCGCGCACCGAGAGCCAGGGCTTTCACGACGTCGCTCCCTCGTCGAACGCCACCGTCCAAGAGCACTTCAATCTGATCGCCGACCGCGTCGACGACCGCTGGCAGAGCGCGGATCGGTGCCGGCGTGCCGTCGAGGTTGTTGCCACCGTGATTGGACACCGACAGCGCCGACGCGCCGAGGTCGACGACACGTCGCGCGTCGTCGACACGGCTGACGCCCTTCACCATGAACGGACCATCCCACTGCGAGCGCAGCCACGCCACGTCGTCCCAACTCGGTAACGGGCTCCGCATCCACTCGTAGTACGCACCGAAGAACGTGGGCGGCGTGGCACCATTGATCGCCATGTTGGGCGTGAGGAGACCGGGCATGTGACCGGTCTTCGCGAAGGACCAGAACCACCGTGGCCGAACCGCAACCTCCGGTGCGAGTTTCAGAACGGCCTTCAGGCCGATCTTGTCGGGAATCCAGGGGCTCCCCCAGTCGCGACCGTTGGCGAACGACCAGTCGAGGGTGAGGATGATGCCCTTGGCCCCGGCGCGCTTCGCGCGATCGAGTCGCGCGAGCATCGTGTCGCGGTCGCCCGACCAGTACATCTGAAAGAGGACTTGGCTGCTCACGGCGCAAACGTCCTCGATGGATTTGCTCGCGAACGAACTCAGTCCCATGGCGACACCGCGATTGGCGCCGGCTTTCGCCACGGCGACTTCGCCGTCGGGATGAACGGCCTGGACGCCCGTCGGTGACAGCAGTACCGGCATCGAGACCGATTGGCCCATCACCGTCACGGCCATTGATCGTTCGTTGCTGTTGCCAGCGACGTGCGGGGCGAAACCTAAGTGGTCGAACGACTCGAGATTGTCCTTGGCCGACAGTCCCTTCTCGGATCCGGCGACGAGGGCGGCGTAGACCGATTTGGGCAGTCGCTTCTCAGCCCGGCGCTGGGCAACGGCCACCGACTCAAACCACGTACTCGCCATTCGATCCCCGTTCACGACTCAAGGGAACATTACTCAAACGTCTGTTTGGACGGTTTCGGTGCTTATCGCGACGAGATGGACACGGGAATTCGACGCGAGTGATCGGGCGACGACGACGGACGAAGCGTCAGCCGTTTGGCCTTGAGGGCCGTTTCACCGTGACCAAAGACGCACTCAGGATCGGGGTCGGTCAACTCCAGGCCGGTAAAGAACTTGGCGGCCATGCAGCCGCCGCGACAGGCGTCGTACGATCCGCACGACGAACAGGCCCCGGCGCTGCCCGGTTCACGAAGTGATCGGAACAGTTCGGAGTTCGTCCATACCGATCCAAATCCGCCCTCTCGCACGTTTCCGGCCTTGAACTCGTCGTGGATGACGAAGGGACAGGCGTAGACCTCGCCGACGGGATCGATCAGGCAGACAACGCGACCGGCACCGCAGAGATTGAGACCCTCCAGCGACTGCCCGAGCGCCGAAAGGTGGAAGAAGGAGTCACCGGTGAGCACGTTCGGGCGATCCAACAGCCAACGATACAGCCGACGATTTTGCTCCAGCGTCGGGTGGAGATCCTCCCACACGTCGACGCCACGTCCGGATGGACGAAGTCGGGTCAATCGAAGTTCCGCGCCGTAGTGACGGGCCAGCGCTTCAAACTCGTCAAGCTGCTCGACTGACTCGCGCGTCATCACGACCGAGATCTTGAACTGTCCGAAGTTGGCGGCCCGCAAGTTGTCCATGGCCCGTCGCGCCGCGTCGTAACTTCCGGCCCCTCGAATACGGTCACTGGTTTCGGCGTCGACGCCGTCGATGGAGATCTGAATGTCGAGGTAGTCAATGGTCGCGAGTCGCTTGGCGGCCTCCTCGTCGATGCGCGTGCCGTTCGTCGAAAACTTGACACCAACCTTGCGGCTGACGGCGTGTTCGATGAGTTCGAAGAAGTCGCGACGAATCATTGGTTCCCCGCCGCCGATGTTGATGTAGAAGATCTGCATCGACGCGATCTCGTCGATCAACGCCTTCGCTTCGTCGGTCGTCAACTCCATCGGGTCGCGCCGTCCCGACGACGACAGACAGTGCGTGCAGGCCAAGTTGCACGCGTAGGTCAGTTCCCAGGTGAGGCAGATCGGCGCGGCCAATCCCCGCTCGAAACGATCACGCAGTGAACTATTCGCGGGCACTGAGAATCTCCGACGACGAAAGGGTCTTCAACGCTGCGACGTAGCGGTCGTACTGGTCCACGGGTACCAGCGACTGCAGCGCGACGTGGGCACTCTCGAAGGCGCTGAGTTCGCGCACGAGCGCGACGAGTTCGCGTGACTTCAAGAAGACCAGCCGTCGGGTGTCGTGGTGGTACGCCAACGCACCGAAGGCCTCGTCACGAAGCGAGACGTGCGTGCTCAGCTGCCACGGAGCGAGTACGTCGAACGTGTCGTTGTTCGTTACGCTCACGGCTTAGTACACGCCGCAAAGACCGTCGATGGAGACCTCTTCGACGAGCAACTCCTCGCCCTCTTCGATCTCTTCTACCGCAGGTTCAGTAATTAACGTGTCTGTCGCCATTGTTCCTCCTCGAACTCCACCATTCTGTCTCCAAGTGAAGATGGTCCCGAACCAATCCGTGCCAGACTCGGCCCGTGAGCCAACTTCTCCCCGTGGCGCCGCTCCCGGTCGAAGTCCCCATTCCCATGGGGACACGCGTCGTGCTTGACCCGCAGGCGAAGTTCCTCGATCGCGACCTCTTGAGTGGTGGTTCCCCGTGGCGACTCTTGCGACTGCCGGGCGGGTCCAAGGTTGTCGCGGAGCGCTGGCACGGCGGCGGCGAAGTGAGGGCCGGCGAAGAACGATTCGCGCGGACCCTCGTGCAACAAGGTCTTCTCCATCCGCTCTTTCGAGGCGAAGCCAGCATCGACGACGTTGACGTCGTGATCCCGGTGCACGGCGACGCTGATTCGCTTTCGACCTTGCTGACATCCTTAGCGGGCCTCCACCTCACGGTCGTGGACGACGGCTCCAGTGACGCACTGTCGATCGAACGGGCCGCTCGCTCGCGACGGGCCAATCTCATCCGATTGGAGGAGAACGCGGGCCCGGGAGGCGCTCGAAACGCTGGCGTCCGCGCAACCGTTCGACCGTTCATCTGGTTCGTCGACGTCGATGTCGTCCTTGACAATCCCATTGACGTCTTGGGCCGCCTCTTGGCGCAGTTCGATGATCCATTGGAAAGCGCCGTCGCGCCGAGAGTTCGCGGCGCCACCGGATCGTCGCTCCGCGACCGATTCGAACAGCGGTTCAGTCCCCTCGACATGGGTCCTCACGGCGGACTCGTCGTTCCCGGCGGCGCCGTCCCCTACGTGCCGAGCGCCTGTCTCCTCGTTCGTCGGGCCAGTTTCGGCAGCGGTTTTGACGAGAGTCTTCGAGTCGGTGAGGACGTCGATCTGGTGTGGCGACTCCACGACCAGGGTTGGCTCGCGCGCTACCTCGCCGATGTGGTCGTCACCCACCGGGCCCGCACCAACTGGGGCGATTGGTGGCGCCAGCGCGTTGGTTACGGCGAATCGGCGAGCGTCCTCGCCACACGCCACGGCACGAGACTCGCTCCGTTTCGCGCCGATACGTGGACGCTCTTCACGTGGGCGAGTGCCCTCGCGGGAAAGCCGATGGTCGGACTTCGCATCATCGATGCGGCGCGCGATCAACTGCGCGAACGAATGCTCGACACGACGGATAACGCCGACATGGTCGCGGGAGAGTTGGTGGGACGCGGCATGGTTCGTGCCGGGGGCCCCATGGCCCGGGCCTGCGTTCGAACCTTCGGTCCGGCGATACTCCTCAGTGCGCTGCACCCGAAGTTTCGACGACGCGCATTGATTCTCTTCGCGATCGGAACCGCGTGGCGATGGCGCTCGACGAAGGTGCACGCGACGGACGTGCCGCTCGGCATCGTCGACGACGCCGCCTACGGCGTCGGAGTCGTGAAGGGTGCCGTCACGTCGCGAACGTACGGCGCACTGAAGCCCCATATCACGAAGTCAACGCTCGGACTGCGCAACGTCCTCGGTCTGAAGCCGGGAGCCGGTGGCGCGGCCTAGAAGCGAATCACGCCGCGAATGTTCTCGCCGGACTCCAGGTCGTCGTAGCCCTTTTGCACCTCTTCAATGGAGTACTCATGCGTGATGAGTTCGTCGATCAAGAACTTGCCCTCGTGGTGCAGTCGCAGCAGTCGCGGGATTTGTAGACGTGGTGCCTCCGAACCAAAGACCGTGCCGCGCAGTTCCTGATTCATCATTGAGAACATGAAGAGGTTGAGGTCGACGGACGTCTGGTCCCAGGCGGCCAGTCCCGCGGCG